>URVL01000020.1 GCA_900551265.1 uncultured Eubacteriales bacterium
CTGGACGACAAAGGTCTTGTTGCGGGTTTTGTCGTGAAAGAGAAGGTCTGTATAGGTCCCTTCCGGCTGGGCGGGAATGCCTTGTGTAAGGCAGAGATATCGTTTTTCCCACTCATGGCGCTGGATGGCGGCGGAGAGAGCGGCAGCGGCCTTCTGATTCTTGGCGTAGACCATCACGCCGCCGGCCTCCCGGTCCAGACGATGGACGGGATAGATTTCGCAGCGGCACTGGGTGCGGAGCAGGGAGGGAAGATCACCCTCCGGTCCATCCTGAGAGAGAAGACCCGATGGTTTGAGACAGACCAAAAGGTCTCTGTCCTCGTATAAAAGTGGAATCATAGGGGCACACCTACCATAATAAAAGTGACAGTCAGAGATTTCGATACGAATTTACCACAAAATACTTGCAATTACAACCGGAATACGATAAAATGGCCGATGGGTAAATTCATTCCAACAGGAGGATATAGTATATGGCAACGATTACTGCCGGCGATTTCCGCAACGGTGTTACTTTTGAAATGGATGGACAGGTCTGTCAGGTTGTCGAATTCCAGCACGTGAAGCCGGGTAAAGGTGCCGCCTTTGTCCGCACTAAAATAAAAAATGTCATTACCGGCGCTGTCACGGAGCGTACATTCAGCCCGACCGATAAGTTTGAAAACGCTTATGTTGAACGCCGCGAAATGCAGTATCTCTATGCAGACGGTGACCTTTATTATTTTATGGATATGGATACTTTCGAGCAAATTCCGATTGATTCCCATGTATTAGGCGATAGTCTGAAATTTGTCAAAGAGGAAATGATGGTTAAGATTCTCTCCTATAAGGGGAATGTCTTTGCGGTCGAACCTCCCACGTTTGTGGAGCTTGAAGTTACGGCAACGGAACCCGGGGTCCGCGGTGATACAGCCACGAACACCATGAAGCCTGCAACATTGGAGACAGGCGCGGAGATTAAGGTTCCGCTCTTCATCAATATCGGCGATAAAATTAAAATCGATACTCGCGTTGGCGAGTATTTAAGCCGCGCTTAATTTTGCGGCAGGAGGAAATTATGACGTCTCAGGAAAAAGTTGCATATTTAAAAGGCTTGATGGCCGGCCTTGAGCTGGATCCCGAAAAGAAAGAAACCAAAGTATTAAACGCTATGGCAGATGTCCTTGACGATATTGTCCACGACATGCTGGATATTGAAGACGATATCATTGATATCGGCGAGCAGGTTGACGGTATCGATGAAGATCTCACCTCTCTTGAGGATGATTTCTATGATGACGAAGAGGAGGATGAGGAAGACGAAGAAGACGACGACTTCTTCGAAATTAAATGTCCTGGCTGCGGTGAAGAGCTTTATATTGACGGCGGTGTTCTCGAGGAGGGGTCTCTTGAATGCCCCCAGTGCGGACGTGTCATAGAGTTCCATACTGCTTGTGATTGCGGCTGCGATCACTGTGGCAGCGAGTGTGAAGAAGAGGACGGAAACAATGATTAAGCGCAGGTCTGAGATGCAAACCCGTGTTGTGGAAGGCGCGCGCGGTGGTAACGGCTGCGTACAGTTTCTTGATCTTATGAGGGAAGAAGAAACCCTCGGTAAATTGCGTGTTGCCTGTGAGATCACGCTTGAAAAGGGCTGTTCCATAGGCCGGCATCCGCACGGATCGGACGCTGAAATTTATATCATGACGCAGGGTACGGCTGTGGTAGACGACAACGGCGAAATTTCAACGGTTTCGGCCGGCGACGTCATCTATACAGGTGGCGGAGCGTTTCACGCGCTTGCAAACGAAGAAGACAAGCCAGTAAAACTCTTTGCATTGGTTATCAATTAACAGTTTACATGTCTGTCAGCTTGCTGGCAGACTTTTTTTATTCAGCAATGGAAAGTTTCCTTGACATTGATGTGTTTCTGTGTTATCATGTATATGGAAAGTAAACTTGCATCAAAGGGATCTGCAAATGAAAAATCGCCTGGAAGAACTGAGAAAACAACGCGGTATACGGCAGGAGGATCTGGCAGAAGTGCTCGGTGTATCCCGGCAGACAATTGGTTCCCTGGAAAATGGGCGCTACAATCCCTCCATTCTCTTAGCCTACAAGATATCGCGCTATTTTAAATGCACCATAGAAGACATTTTCATCTACGAGGAGGAAACATGACATGCGGTTATTTTCCAGAGCATATTTTGATACTTTATTTACAATTGGTCTTTTACTTGCGGTAACTGTGAACCTCAACCGCCAATATCTATTTCTGCCTGATTTTGTTTCGGGATTTTTTACAGGACTTTCCCTTATGCTTCTACTGTTGGCCGGATCGCTTCGTTATATAAAGCCGCTGCAAAAGCGTCTCTCCATCGCTGCCAGCGACGAACGCATTCAGATCATTAAAGGCCGTGCATTTGAGTCGGCATATGCCGCCGCACTATTGGCCGGCACTGCCGCCGTGGTTATTTTGGGTTTTTTCGGCGAACCATATTATTATATTTCTTTTGGCATCGCAGGATTATTGTTCCTGGAAAGTTTTATATTTGGCCTTGCAAAAGTTGTATTGTCTCATAAAATGTAATCTAAATTACCTAAGGTGAATCTCATAAAAACAGCGCTGCACCCAGTCGGGAATTGCAGCGCTGTTATATTTTTCATGGTCTTTGGTACGCTGTAGACAGGACAGCGCGGTATTATTTCTATTGGTATCCGCATATTCCCCAAACCGTTTTCCTGCGCAGGTGAATCCCGCAGCACAGAGCGTTATCCCCTTGCCAAAGATAAATATCTCGTTTCATTGGCTCCAGATCAGCCAAATTGGTAACACCCTTTCGTATCCTGTATTTTCAAAAATTGACCATCTGCCGGACGCGGCATACGAATCTCAAGCAGCGAACACAGAATTTACTTCAAAGCAAATGCGGTCCGTTTTCTGATTTGCTTTCATTCGTAAAATAACGGAGAAAATCCCCGCAAACATATCTCGCCTGCGGGGCATTTTTTCATCACATGGATTTCTTCAGATTTCGTCGTCAACAACAGAAATTGCCGTTGCCGCGTATACGTTATTTTCTGACAACGCTGATGCGCTGCTGAATATGTCTGCCCTCGGTGATTTCATCTACCATAGCAATGGCGTAATCAGCATAACTAATTATGCTCTCACCCCGGCTGTTTAGGGTCATCTCCTCGCCACCTAAAATATATGCGCCGGTTCTCTCTCCGTCAGCTTGAAAATCTCCGGCAGGACTTACAAAAGTCCACTGGACATCATTTCTCTCGCGCAGCTCAGCAAGTGCCTTGCCCTGTGCCTTGGCCAACGGTAAAAACTGTGGTGGAAAATCCGGGCCATCAGAAACAACGGCCGTATGTTCCGGATTTACATATAGGCTCCCCGCGCCCCCAACAACAAGCAATCGGGTCTTTCTGCCAGAGAGGATATCGCACAGATGTTCTAAAGATTCGCTGTGTCTGGGTAGCTCTTCTTCTTTCCACACGCCAAATGCATCAACAACAACATCAAAGTCCTTCAGATCGGCCGCCGTTAAATCAAAAAGATCCTTTTGTATTACTTTTTTAGCAACCGTTCTGTTCTCCTCCCGTACGACAGCAGTGACATCCAAACCTCTTTCAACCGCCTCTTTTGTGATCAGCGTTCCAACTCTGCCATTCGCACAAACAACTGCAATCTTCATAATGAATACCTCCGTAAGTGTTATGATAATATTGTAACCATTTCGATTACAACAACAATATAACACACTTCTGTTGTAATGTAAATAGTTACAACAGAATTTTTAAAAGTAAGCCATACGTCTTGTCAAAGACGGTATGGCTTACTTTTAGCTATTGCTGTTTTTCGTTTGCAATACATTCCTGCGTATCATAAACGACATCGGAAAGCGTGATCTTTTGCATTTCAAGTTCCATCGCTTCTTGCACTCGCCGCAGCTTGTCATCAAGAATTCGGTGAATATTTCGCCCTACCGGACACTGCGGATTTGGATTTTCATGAAAACGAAACAGTTCTCCCCGTTCGACACACTCAACGGCATGATAAACATCTAAAAATGTGATCTCATTCAGCGGTCTAGCTATGGAAGCTCCTCCACTTCCTCTTTGTACGTTTACTAGCCCCGCTGCCTTTAACTGAGATAAAAGCTTACGAATAATAACCGGATTCACATTTACACTCTTTGCCAAAAAATCGCTCGTCACTCTTGTATTATTCCCAAACGTACTGATACAGGTGAATATGTGTATTGCTATCGTAAATCTGCTAGAAATTTGCATGATATTAACCTCACACAATTTATAACTTCGTTTCTATTATAGCGTGTTTTATTATAACATCAATCGTTACATCTATACTTAGAAAAAATCAATATGCGTGCAACAGCTAAGAGGCAGAGCCCTAAGACTCTGCCCAAGTAACGATGCTTTTAGAACCGATCGATTTTTCTTCCGTCATTGCATGTTCTACACAACATAGTCAAACTGGTATCCCTCGACGTCTACCGTATCTCCTTCGGAAATTCCCATCTCTTCCAGTCTGTCATAGACGCCCGCGTCGCGCAGCGTTCTGTCAAAAAACATGCGTGACTCATAATCCGTAAAATTCGTACTCTGAATCAACCGTTCAAGCCAGGTACCCTCGACATAATAAACGCCATCTTCAATAGTTATCTCGACCTCACGAGATACGCCCTCCTCTATGACCGGCGGCACATACTCCGATTCAAATACAAGTACAGGCGGCAGCTCAGCAAGTTTTTGCGCCGCCGCGCGAACGACCTCACGTACGCCAGCGGTAGTCGCGGCTGAAATCTCAAAATACGGCAGACCAATCTCCCTGATATAATCACGGAAGCGCTGAAAGGCTTCCTGATCCTGAATCATATCGGTCTTGTTGGCAACCACAATCTGTGGGCGTTTGGAAAGTGCTTCACTGTAAACCGCCAGTTCGCGATTGATCGTTTTAAAGTCTTCAATGGGATCCCGTCCCTCAATGCCAGATACATCAACCAAATGCAGCAAAAGACGGCAACGCTCCACATGACGCAGGAAATGATGTCCCAATCCGGCGCCTTCCCCAGCGCCTTCAATAAGGCCCGGGATGTCGGCCGCAACAAACGAAGTCGTTTCATCGACCGAAACCACGCCGAGGTTTGGTACCAGCGTTGTAAAATGATAATTGGCAATCTTCGGGCGTGCTGCGGAAATGACAGACAAAAGCGTTGACTTACCCACATTGGGAAACCCAATTAAGCCTACATCTGCTAAAAGTTTCAGTTCCAGAATCAATTCAAACTCTTCACCGGGCAGACCGGGATGCGCAAAACGCGGGACCTGCCGCTGTGCATTGGCAAAGTGGCTGTTCCCCCAGCCACCGCGTCCGCCATGTGCGACAATAAACGGCTCGCTGTCGGACAAATCCTTGATAAGCGCACCGCTCTTTGCCTCTCGAATGAGCGTTCCACGAGGCACCTTAACCACAACGTCACGTCCTGACTTACCATAGCAGCGCGCACCGCGCCCATTCTCACCATTACCCGCCACATACTTACGGGTATAACGGAAATCCATTAAAGATGACATGTGATTGTCCGCAACAAATACCACATTCCCGCCGCGTCCACCGTCTCCACCGTCCGGTCCGCCTGCCGCTATATACTTTTCCCGATGAAATGAAACCGCACCGTCGCCGCCGCGTCCCGCCTGTACGCGGATTTTTACGATATCAACAAACATTTGTCTCTCCTGAAAATTAGAATCTTTCTAGTATGGATGCCGCCGCTGGGAGTTCCTGAACACGGCGGTACTCCCGGCAGTCAACACTGCGTATGAGAAAGCCGAAATCAACAAGTTCACGACGTATCGTCACGTGGTCGGAATACACAATATGCAAACGAATCATTTCATTCACTTCTTGTTCTGAATACGCACGATCCGATGCAAAGAGTCTGGCCAGATATTCAAGAACCGAAAGCCGCTGGCCAAGCTTTGACGGATATCTCGTCACAACTCCGTTTTCATCTAATAGTCTCTCTAAACTAAAATATTTCATACCGATCCCCGAAACCTTTTACAGCGCCGATAGAGAAAATCCCGAACCTCAAAAAAGGTTCGGGACAGTTTCAATTCGCTTACTGTTCAAGCTCGTAAACAGAAACCTTCTTGCGGTCACGGCCGACACGCTCAAAACGCACGGTACCGTCAATCAAAGCAAAGAGGGTATCGTCGCTTCCACGGCCGACATTTGTGCCCGGATGAATCTTCGTGCCGCGCTGACGAACCAAAATATTACCGGCCGAGACAAACTGACCGTCCTGGCGCTTAACGCCAAGGCGCTTTGATTCGGAATCACGGCCGTTCTTTGTAGAGCCAACGCCCTTCTTATGAGCAAAAAACTGTATACCTATCTTCAACATATGTTACACCTCCATAATTTTGAGAAAACGGGGATAATCCTCAGCAAGCCGCGTCAAGTAGAGGTACAACGCCTCAAAAACCGGCTGCGCAGTTTCACAAGGTTCCGAAAAAAGAACGGATACCTCCGTATTTTCCTGATCCACCATAACCTCCGCCAAAAGCATCAGCACATCTGTGATTTCACATTCGGCAAGGCCAACTGCCGCTGAAATGGCTGCACAGACAATGTCCTCACCGCGCGGGGCCTTTCCAGAATGCCCACTTGCCCGGAAACCCAGGTAGGCGGTACCCTTGCGGAAGAACGTAACGGTAGTCATTATGCGTTCACTTTTTCAATCTGCACCTTCGTATAGGGTTGACGATGGCCCTGACGACGGCGGTAATTCTTCTTTGCCTTATACTTATAAACCATAATTTTCGGGGATTTGCCGTTTTTCAAAACCTTGCCGGTGACCGTTGCTCCCGCAACATAGGGATTGCCAAGCTTGGCCTCGCCAACTTCGCCACATGCCAGAACGCGGTCAAACGTAACAGTTTCATCAGCGGCGACATCCAGTTTCTCAATATAGACAATCTCGCCTTCTGTCACTTTAACCTGCTTGCCGCCGGTTTCAATAATTGCGTACATAAAATAACCTCTCTTCTTCTTTAGAGTCACGCTTTGGCAGGTGCGGTAAGCCGACTTATAACCTGCCCAAATGCGGCTTTACGATTATAGCATTTATATTCAATATTGTCAACACTTTTCTAAAGAAAAACTGCACATTTAATCCCCATTTGCACTTATTCAAAGTAAATTCGCATATATCCATCATAAAGCGTGAGTCCGGCAGGCGTCCGTCCATAAGAGGCAAAAAAGTCCGTCAAAGCGGTATTCACCATTTCAACGACAGATCCCGGAAGCAGGGACGTCGGAATAGAGAGGCCTGCCACAGTCAACGCCTGCGGATCCAAATCAACGGTGCCGTTTGCCGCATCGTAGGAAACTCCAACCGTTACGTCAAACGTAATTTCCTCCGGCGCCAGTTGCAGCGTCATCCTCTCAAGCGTACTCAGGACAGATCCCTGGCTATCCAGCATCTCAATGAACTTGTCTCTCTCTGCGCTGCCTGAAAAAGCCAATGTAGAATCTGACGAAATTGTCACCTCATCCAGCGTCAGCGGGAAAGAATCCTCCATTGCGGCTTCCAAAAGTTCACGCAACTTTTCCTGTGTAATTTCAATTCGAATTGCATCCGTGGAAGGAAGATCGGAAATACTGGAGCCCTCCTCGTCGTTCTCTTGAACGTCATTCTCCGGAGTCTCCGGACTGGACGAATCCTCACGCCCGGCACCGCCGGGATTATCCAGCGTTCCGCCGGGCTCATCCCGGCCGCTTCCGAGGCCGGCCCTGTCCAAAATTTCCGTCAACAGGGTTCCACCCTCTGTACTTCTCACCGACGAGAGCATTACAGCGAGCAACGCGATCGATATGGCCAGCGCTATAAAAAAGATGACGGCGTACAGACAGCCGCCCGAACGTCTACGTCCCAAAACAAAGCACCTCGTGAAACAGGATCGTCAAATATATATGCGCATCAGATTCCCCTATGCGCATAGCAGAAAAGAAAAGCGCCGCGTTCATGAGCACGGCGCCTTCTGTCGGCTTCCCTTATAGATACTTGCTCAGATGCTTCTCCGCCAAATCCCGGTCACAGCTCAGCATAACCGTGAATTTTATGTGATGCTTTTCGCTGAATTCATCGAGCTGGTTAATAAAGCGCTCAAACTCTTCAATGTCATCAATACGGGCAGCTTTCTGCAGGCTATCGATAAAAATATTTGTAACATCAAAATTCTGCGCATAAATCGCACAAATAAAAGCGAACAGCGTATCAACGCCGGGAGCAAGCGGATAATCACATATATCAATCAAACGTGCCGCATATTTAATATCATAAGTGAGATTACGTCCAGCTTCTATGCAAACAATACTTCCGTGGTCTTCCTCAACAGCACGGTTTACCATATCGATCAGCATCTTGGTCTTACCTGTACCTTTTTTTCCCACAATTACCTTAACCAAATCGCATCTCCTCCTTTTCTGTCATGGGGAACTGACTATCTGTATTTTAACACAGATTTATCATACTGGCAATGCGTAACATGTAAATAATTTCGTCAGAATATATGTAATGCGCGGGAAAATTCCCGCGCACTCCTCATTTTTTCAAAAGAAGAGACTTCAAAATCTCTCCATATATATCCATCGTGCTCAGACGCTTCACACTGTTTGCAGCAACAACAGGCACCTCTGCAATCTGCTTACCGTCCAGCGAAAAACGCAACGTGCCGACTTTCTGTCCCTTTTCGACAGGGGCTTCCAGTCTCTCCACCAGAACCAGCTGCTTCTCTACCTTAGCAGCCTGTGCTTTTTCAATCAACACCTGCGCGTTTTCTGCAAGCTCTACCTCCACACTGTCTTCCTGACCCAGTGTAACCGGAATGGGCTCTGCATGGTTTTCATCCTCACCCAAACCGACGACCGCATAATTAGCAAAGCCAAAGTTTAAAAGGCCGGAGGCATCCGCGTTACGGTGCGGCGAAGTATCGGACTTCATAATAACGGCAATCAGTTCCATTCCGTCGCGTTCCGCAGA
Source organism: uncultured Eubacteriales bacterium (assembly GCA_900551265.1). Classification (GTDB taxonomy): domain Bacteria; phylum Bacillota; class Clostridia; order Oscillospirales; family QAMX01; genus Allobutyricicoccus; species Allobutyricicoccus pentlandensis. The sequence continues at coordinate 9,060 of URVL01000020.1, forward strand.
TGCCGAAACGCAGTAGCCTGCTTTCGACGTAAAACCGGTCTTTAAACCCGTAGTGCCATCGTAGAAACGAACCAGTTTATTGGTGTTTGAAAGTCCAAATGCACCGTCTCGCACAGTGTCCATCCAAATGGTCGTATAACTGCGAATCATCTCATGCTTTAAAAGTTCGCGTGACATCAGCGCAATATCGTACGCCGTGGTATAGTGTTCTTCATCGTCTAACCCACAGCAGTTTGCGAAATGGGTATCTTTCATGCCAAGTGCGGCGGCACGATCATTCATCATGGAGACAAATGTCGCCTCACTGCCTGCAATATGTTCCGCCACTGCGACGCAGGCATCGTTTGCGGAGCTGACTGCGATGGATTTCAGCATATCATGCAGCGACATCCGCTCGCCGGGCTCCAGATAAATCTGCGATCCACCCATAGACGCCGCATGGTCGGACGTGACGACTTCATCGTTCTGGCTGATTTGTCCTCTTTCAATTGCTTCCACGGTTAAAAGCATCGTCATGATTTTTGTCACGCTGGCCGGCGCCAATTTTTCATGGGAATTTTTCTCGTACAGCACTGTGCCGGAGGTACGTTCAATCAGGATGGCGCTCGGTGCGGCAACCTCAGGAGGTACCGGTGCGGCAAACGCGCTCATGGTAAGCGTCAGCGCCGTGACGGCGGCTAAAAACATTTTTTTCATAGAATACCACCTATATAATAGAATTTAATACGTTTTCACAGGAGTATTCTATACAGAAGTGTCGAATTTATGCGTTTTTTGGCCAATTTCGCCCTTGTTTTTAAACGGTAGTTGTACTATAATAAAGCAGGATTCATACAATTTTGAAGAAATCCTTTGGAGTACTGCATGAGGTTTGCCTTTTATACACTTGGTTGCAAAGCCAATCAGTTTGATACCCAGGCTTTGGAACAGCTCGTCTGTGAACGTGGACATACGATTGTCCCGTTTTCAGATAAGGCGGATATCTACGTCATTAACACCTGCACCGTGACGGCGGAGAGCGACAGAAAGTCCAGGCAAATGGTACGCAGCGCCCGCCGGCGTGTACCAGAAGCGGTAATTGGTATTTGTGGTTGTTTTTCGCAGGTGTCGCCGGAGGCTGCTTCGTCGCTTGGGGCAGACATTGTTTTCGGCACTCGCGATCGGCTGCAGTTTCTTGCTCTCTTGGAGGAAGCCGCGGCTGCCCGCAGCACAGCCGTTCACGTCACGCCGTACAAACGCGGCGCGGCATTTGAAGTTCTGCCAGCCGGTGGGTTTGAAGGACGTACCCGCGCACTGCTAAAAGTACAGGACGGCTGCGATAATTATTGCACCTACTGTATCATTCCCTATTCGAGAGGTCATGTGCGCTCTCTTCCGCTTTCCTCCGCCATACAAGAAGTACGCCGTCTGTGGGATCAGGGATACCTGGAAACCGTGCTGACCGGAATTGAGATATCCTCCTATGGATTAGATTTTCAAGACGGGACCAGCCTCATCCATCTGTTGGAAGCTGTTTGCCGTTCCGTACCGGACATGCGTATCCATATGGGGTCGCTCGAACCACGCACCATTACGCGGCAGTTCTGTGAACAGATTGCGGCTCTGCCAAATCTTTTACCGCATTTCCATCTTTCTCTGCAGTCCGGCTGTGACGCAACGCTCTTTCGCATGCACCGCCGTTATGATACTGCGCGATTTTATGAATCGGTTAGGTTGCTGCGTGAATATGTTCCAAACGCCGGCATAACCGCCGACCTCATTACGGGCTTTCCTGGTGAGACAGAGGATGAATTTGCAGAAACCCTGTCTTTTCTGCGCAAGTGTCGTTTTTCTGCTATGCACATTTTCCCTTACTCCGAACGTCCTGGCACACCGGCTGCGTCCATGGTGCAGCTGCCGCGCGAGGTACGAAGCGCGCGTGCACACGAGGCCGCTGCTGTTGCCGCCGAATCTCGGTCCGCTTTTCTTCGTTCACAAATCGGGCGGACGGACAATGTATTGTTTGAAGCCGGAGAACCCGGCGTACAGCAGGGACATACGACAAATTATCTTCCCATTCGTATTCTGTGCATGCAGGAATTGCAGGGGCATGTCTGCTGTGTACGCATTACCGATGTGCAAGACGCACAGCTGGTGGGCGAATTACTCTGTATGTAAAGGCAGGGAATTCCCTGCCTTATCCTTTAAACACACATCCGATATCTTCAACAAGATCGCCCATTGATTTCAGCGCACGGCTGACGCGTTTTCTGGGGCTTTGTTTGCGTGTCATCGGTATTGTCATCAGTGCAACCGCGGAACCAACCAAGAGCCCGGCTGCGGCGCCCTTTACAAAATTATTCATATTACACCTCCGCATGATTTGACGCTCTTAGTATTTCCCCGATAAAGAAAGTTATCACGGCATATTTTGTATTTTCGGGGAGTTTTTGAATAGAAGATTTTTATTTTTTTGAGGTGAACCTATGGCCGAAGTTAAACCATTTCGAGCAATGATGTATTGCAACGATCTAGCAGGCGAATTTTCAGAGCTCTGCTGCCCGCCATATGACATTATCCCGCCTGCGGAACAGGCGCGTCTTTATCGTGAGGCGCCGTATAACGCCATCCGTTTGGAACTTGCGCCCGGTGAAGGCGCGCAGCGCTATGCGAATGCCGCCGCCACACTAAAAAAATGGCTGGATGATGGGATCTTGACGATTCATGACCGCGACGCTTTTTATATTTACGAAGAAGAGTTCACCGTAGGCGGAAAAGTGCTTTCTCTGCGCGGCCTAATCGCACGTGTCGTGCTGGAAGAGTTTTCAAAGGGTATCGTCCTGCCGCATGAGGAGACTCTATCCAAAGCGAAACAGGACCGCTTTAATTTAATGGTCGCTACCGGCTGTAATTTCAGTCAGGTATATTCCATGTATATTGACGATGAGCATACAATTACACCGAAGATTGACGCCATCGCTTCCCGCCGTCCCGATATCGAATTCACGTATTCCGACGGGGTCACGCATCGCCTCTGGATCGAGGGCGACAAGGCAACATGTGCGGCATTGTCCGAGGCTTTTGCAGATCATCAACTCTTTATCGCAGACGGACACCACCGCTATGAAACAGCTCTCAATTACCGTAATTATCTGCGCGAGACGAAGGGTGATGCGGGAAATGCCGACTGCGTCATGATGATGCTGGTCGATATCGATTATCCTGGGTTAGTCGTCTTACCAACGCACCGCGTAATATTTGGTCTTGACGATTTTCATGCGGAAGATGTACTTTCCTCGCTTGCCGGTACTTTTACTTCTAAAAAAATCAATAAGAGCGAGGTGGAGCCGGCACTTGCAGATGCAGACGCACCGTCTTTTGTCTTTTACGCGGAGGGGACGGCGCATCTGCTGACTTTGGCCGATCCTGCAGCCATGGCCGCAGCTGTTCCGGATCGTTCTGACGCATACCGTACGTTGGACGTTGCCATTTTGCACAGTTTGATCCTTGAACCGTGTTTTGGAATTGACCGGGAAAACATGGCGCGCGGAGAAAATCTCCGATATACGCGCGACGCAGCGGAGGCCTTTTCCGACGTAGATTCCGGAGCGGCGCAGGCGGCTTTTATTCTTAATCCAACCCGTGTGCGTCAGATCAAGGACGTCGCGCTGGCAGGCGACAAGATGCCGCAGAAATCTACCTACTTTTATCCAAAAATCATCACAGGGCTACTTTTTAACAATTTCCAGTATTAATTGCGTAACACTGTTTTATGTATGGGAAAAATTTGATTGGTGATGGTATAATTCCCCTGCTCGAACGTCTGCTGGTGGCCTAACAGAGTGAATAGGGAAATTACTTTCCTTTTCACACGCCGATAAAGGGACAGTTCAGTGACTGGCTTATTAGCTCACATGTACATTTCAAGGAGCTTTGTATGGAAAACATTCATTCCCAACCAGAATTTACAGCCTGTCACGTTGTGACTGGCCGTCCGATGTATATTGGCCATCATATTCTCTTTGACGAGTCGCATCACAACGGTATCTATCACCGTGTTATGGAAAAAGTACCCATTGCAATGCAGATTTACGCACACCCTGAACGGTATGACGCCGCCGCGCTCGAGTATCACACCAGTGTTGCCCTGCGGGAACTTGCGTTAGGTGAAGGTTCGTGGAAATCGTTTCATCGGCAACGCTAACAATTGTTTTGATGCAGTCTTGAATAAAGAGGAAAATCTGATCATGGCGAAATGCTATTGGAATAACGGCCCGAGTCCAAATGGAGATACGCCGATTTGGGAAACTCTAGTAGACGGAGATATCGAGATCGTGGAGATCGTTGAAGAAGTCAATCAAAACATTTAACTGTTACGATGCGCAAAGTAACAGCCTGCCGGAAGAGTTCTGGCAGGCTGTTACTATTTGAAAAAGATCTGTTAACCGGCAAAGATCCGCCGTTTATTTCCGTGATTACAATAAATGAAACCGACGGACGCCATCGCAGCGAGACCGTGTCAGTTTGCATCAAACAGCACGAAAGACAAATCACCCCCAAGCATAATATAGTTTACGGATGCAACCGTCAAGGTGAATAAATGTAGATGACCGGCGGACTCCTGAGTCAAAATTTCATATTGACGACTTAAACAATGTATTATATGATATAAGGAATGCAGTAATATGATAAAAAAGAATTACGGACACCAGAGGAATTTTCATGATCACTCTCCTTTCTAAGATTTTTATCAAAAACCGTGACAACACCGGCGATCAGAAGGTACGGCGTAGCTATGGTATACTTGCCAGTGTCGTGGGCATCTGCCTGAACATTCTTCTCTTTTTGGGAAAGTACCTTGCAGGCGCGCAGTGCGGCTCCATTGCGATTATGAGCGACGCATTTAATAACCTCTCTGACGCCGGGTCTTCTCTCGTGACGCTTATAGGATTCAAGTTTGCCGGGATGAAGCCGGATGCCGATCATCCCTTCGGTCATGGTCGTATTGAATACATTTCAGGTTTCATTGTCTCCGCGACAATTATCCTGATGGGATTTGAACTTGGTAAAAGCTCTATTGAAAAAATTATGAACCCTGAACCGATCGATACCAGTATTTTGTCGATTGGCATTCTGATTGCTTCCATTTGCGTCAAACTTTACATGAATTTTTATAACCGCCGCATTGCAAAAAAAATCGGCTCTGCCGCCATGCGTGCTACGGCTACGGACAGCTTAAGCGACGCCATTGCAACTACGGTTGTTTTGGCATCCGTTCTCATCGTTCGTTTTACCGGCGTCAATATAGATGGCTGGTGCGGTGTTGCCGTGGCGTGCTTTATTCTATTCGCAGGTTATAGTGCTGCCCGCGAGACGCTCAGTCCGCTTTTGGGGAATCCGCCGGATCCCGCGTTTGTCAAACAAATTCAGGATATAGTCATGTCCCACAAGGAGATCATCGGCATGCACGATTTAATTGTCCACGACTATGGTCCGGGACGCATCATGGTGTCCTTACATGGCGAAGTGGATGGCGATGGCGATATTTTTGCTCTGCACGACAAAATCGATTTAATTGAACGAGAACTGCGTGAAAAACTGGGGTGTGCCGCAACCATACATATGGACCCCATTGAGACAAACAACGAAACTGTCTCACGGTTAAAGGAAGAAGTCTCTTCCATTGTACAGAATATTCATCCGGAACTGACGATTCATGACTTTCGTATGGTTCGGGGACGTACACATACGAATCTTATATTTGATGTTGTCGTTCCTCTGGACGTGAAAATGTCCGATCGTGAAGTAACAGATCAGATTACCACGCAGATTCAAGAAAAACATCCCAATTTTTATACGGTTATACAGGTCGATAAATCCTATGTCATGTAAAGGACCCTGGAATGCGATTGCATTCCAGGGTCCTTCCTTATTTCCCTTGAATTCATGGCATATCTGCGACGGCATCTGGAATCAGGCTGCGGTCTATGACGCCCCAAAACGCAGGTTTTGTCATCATCCGGCGGTCAAACAGCAGCGGCGCGTTAACACGGCCCGCTACCGGATAGCTGTCAAGCCAGCTTCGTCCATCATAAACGCCCCAGGTAACCACCATATCCAGGTTTCCTTTTTCCGCCTGACGGCGGAACATCTCAAACAAGTCCGCATAATACTCAGCAAACTCCGTCTGCAATTCCGGCGTCATTTCCCTGGTTGTGCTCTCGTCGCCCCAACGAAAAATAGAAACATCCAGTTCTGTAATCTGCACGGTAAAATCCGGATTCACTTCTTTAAGCGACGCCAACTTCTCAATTGCCAGTTCAAATACCGGGATAGAGGGATATCCCATTTGAATGTGAGCCTGAATGCCCGCGCCGTCAATCGGGACGCCCTTCTCCAGCATGGCGCGTACCATTTCATAGAAAGCGTCCAGCTTATTCATATCACTTTCCAAACTGTAATCGTTAATGATTAGCTGCGCATCGGGATCGGCGGCATCTGCCCAGTAAAATGCCTGCTCTATATAGTCATAGTCTTCTCCGTCTCCATCCAGATCGCCAATGATGGAGGCGTACTGTGAAGACTCGCTGTCACGCCGTATCCCACCATTGGAATCAGACATCGCTTCATTCACAACATCCCATGTATGTATGCGCCCTTTATATCGGGACACCACTGTTGTAATGTATTCCTCCATACGCGCAAGCAGCTGCTCACGCGTCGCGCGTTCACCATCTTCACCCACAAACCACCACTCCGGCGCCTGCGAGTGCCAAATCAGCGTATGGCCGCGCAGCGTGGCTCCAACATCCTCTCCAAATTCTACAAATTTGTCAGCTGCATCAAAATAAAAGGTTCCTTCCGACGGATTCAAGTACATGGGCTTCATCTCATTTTCCGTCACAAACGTATTATAGTGCTTTGTAATCAGCTGATAAAAGTCGGAGCCCTCTTCGAGTTGATCCGTATTGACCGCCGCGCCGACCTTGAAAGCATCTTCATAAGCCTCGCACAGCGAGGGAACGCTCTCATCGTAACCCGGCAGATAATAGGAGACATCTTCAGAGATGCCCGCGTCATTATCCTCATCGGTCATACCGTCGTTCGGTTGTACTTCCCCCTGGGAATTGGTGCCGGACGGTGTCTGTTCTCCGTCCTCCTGAGTTAATGTGTCCGGCGCAGGAGATTCCTCCGCCGTACACGCGCTGAACAGCACAAAAAGCGTCAGCACGATGGACATCATCCGCATTCTTTTTCTCATGGTTGCCTCCTGTTTTTCATAAGCCAACACCACCGGTTCAGCAACACATTACCACCCAAGCGAACGGAGATACATGCGGCTTTCACGCGCCGCCTCCAAAGACGGACCCTGCCAGGCATCCTGTTCTACCACAACATAGCGCGCACCGGATTCGGCGGCAGCCTCCAGAATCGGCGGGAAGTCCTGTACGCCATGGCCCACCGGACGGAAAGCAAAAGTAGAGGGCGCAGCGTCCCGTTTCGTTTCCATACCAATCAGGTCATACATATGCTCGCTTTTCTCACCAGTGAAGTCCTTTAAATGTACAATCGGGCTACGCCCTGCGTAACGGCGGATATAAGACGCGGGGTCCTGACCGGCGACCTTGATCCAACAGACATCCAGCTCGGTCTGAAGCAATTCTTCCGGAATGACACGGTACAAATAGTCAAGTCCAAAGCTTCCGTCCTCCATCACAACAAACTCAAAGTCATGGTTATGGTACAAAAGCGGGATGCCAATCGCTGAGGACGCCCTGCCTATTCGTTCTATTTGCCGCAATGTTTCCGCAAAACCTGGCGTACCGGGCCGCATTTCCTCCGGCAAATAGGGAATCGCAAGATATTCACAGCCGATCGTCTGATAATCTGCAAGCGTTCGGTCCAAATCTGAAATCAACTCCATAATCGGCACATGCGCGCAGATTGCCCGCAGCCCCGTTTCGTCTAAGATATGGCGAAACTCCCGCGCCGGGATTCCATAAAGACCTGCCGGCTCAACAAGCGCATATCCCATTTCCCGAACTTTTTCCATCGTTCCTGCAAAATCACGTTCCGCCTCGTCTCGGACCGTATAAAGCTGCAATGCTACAGGCAAGGTTTTCATATACTTTCCTCCCGTTTCTTTTCCTGTTTTTATTATATCGCTACAATTTGGTAAAGTAAAGCGTTGACTTTATTGACTATCTGTGATAGTCTGAATTTGTTGGCAGATCTTTTGTTTTTCCAGGGAGGAATACCGGCGCTTGCCGGTTTGCAACACTTTTATCCCACATTTTTTACGATATCGATAGAGAAAGGACGTGTCTCGTATGTCAGATGTTTTGAGTAAGTTCCGGCCCGACGAAAAAGCCGAACGCAAAACGTTTTCCAAAAAGCTGAAAGTTGGTATCATCGGCACCGGCTGGATTGCGGAGTCCCACGCAGAGAGCTATTTGAAGATGGATGACGTCGAAATTGTGGCGCTTGCCGACTTAATCCCGGGAAAGGCTGAGAAGTTTGCCGCACAGTATGGGATCCAGGGCGCGCGTTTTTATCCCGATCACAAATCCATGCTCGAGCAGGAGGCGTTGGATGCGGTCAGCGTCTGTACATACAATGCCACGCACTGTGTTTGTACGGTAGACGCGTTAAAGGCAGGCGTCAACGTTCTTTTGGAAAAACCGATGACTGTCACGCTGGAAGAAGCGCTTGCAATCCGCCATGCGGAAAAAGAAAGTGGAAAAATAGTAGATATTGGCTTTCAGCCCCGTTATGAAGTCAATTTTCAAATGATTAAACGAGTGGTGCAGTCTGGCGCACTCGGCGATGTTTACTATATTCAGACAGGAGGCGGGCGCTGCCGCGGCATTCCCGGCAGTACATTTATTGAGAAGAAAACAGGTGGAATCGGCGCACTCGGTGATATCGGTTGTTATGCGCTCGACGTAGTACTGAATGCCATCGGCTATCCGAAGCCTCTCACTGTTACCGGTTATACCTCCGGCTTTTTTGGTTCCAATCCCGCTTACTATCCGGAGCGTGATGCATCCCGATTTAATGTTGACGATTTTGCGGCAGCGTTTATCCGTCTGGAAGGCGGTATCATCTGCGATTTTCGGATTTCTTGGGCCATGCATATGGACACAACCGGCGATTCTCTCATTTTGGGAACGAAAGGTGGACTTCGCATCCCCTCAACTGAGTGTTGGAACGGCTATGGTTTGGACCGTCCCCTTATCTATTACCACGATGTGGGCGGCGCGCAGGTTGAAACGGTTATCCCTCTGCAGGAATCAAATGCTGACCGCATCTTCTATGAAAAAGTTCGTGCATTCGTCGACGCCGTACAGACCGGTGCACCCTCTCCCATCTCCAGCGCGCAGATTATTTATAATCAGGCTATCCTGGACGGAATCGCAAGATCTGCCGCTTTGGGGCGCGAAGTGGATATCGTAATCCCGGAATGATCGTTTTTAAAACCGCCGTTCTTTGTGTAGAACGGCGGTTTTTTTATGCGTTTGCACGGTCAATGTCCTCGACCGGCATAAGACTACTGTAAAATCAGGCAGGGTTTCTCTCGATTTCCCAATCAGGCAAATTGCCAATCCATTCATCGTTCTTATGCACGACGTATCACTCCACATGCAATTTTGATACCGGAGTCCCCTGCAGGTTGTGTTTTGAAATCATCAGGATGATCGTGTATTACAACTGTTCTTCCTATAATATTCTTCACTTGGAATCGATTTGTCAAAACCGCCAGAAACGCATGCCCCTGGTTCCCAAAAAGCGGGGGAAGGTCGCCTGCATGACCGGGATGCATACACATTGCCGGATTATAATGCGAAAGTGTCCCGGGAAACGGGTCGTTACCCTCTACCTCCTGACAGGAGGAACCCTCATGGATATGGAATCCAAAGACGCGATCCATGCATTCTCCCCTTTCATACGGAAGGCCAAATATATTGGCCACAACAAAAACGCCGCCTCGGGTTTGATAAAATAACACCTGCCCTCTGATCAGCGGGTGGGCCATGCTTCCTCGCATCTCCGCATAGGCCTGATAGCCTTGTCTAAACAGTGAATCGAGAAACTCCAACGTCCTATTTGTCGTATGATAAATCACATAACACCTCCTTGTCTGAATGGGTGCAACCTATTCTATGCGTGATTTTAAACGTCAGTGATTTTTTAAGCCGCACTTTCCAGCATCAAAAACTTAAATAAAGAGTATATACTATAAACTGGTACTGTAAAACGTAAGCCTTGAATTATTATTTTTGACGAATCTATAAGATAAACCAACCGTTTAAACAAGGTTGACTGATTTCGTTTTTCACGACGCCGGACAATTTGTAAATATATTTCCATCATTCATACTATTTTCATATTAAGGATAAACATGGAATATATGTTCTAATTTTGCATGTTGTATTGACAATTGACCAGCAATTCAATTAAATTTTAATATATAGTAATTATTATTTAATCTTACCGCAGAATCAGCAACGTATATCCGCATTTATTTTGTTCATAACGCACAACTGTGTGTTTTGAAAAACTATAATGGAGGTACTTTTATGAATGCGAAACGACTGATGGCGATTCTCATCACCCTTATGATGCTGCTCGCACTTTTCAGTGCCTGCGCCGGCACGGCTGACGGCGGCGGAACGCAGTCCGACACGGGAGGTAATACGGCCGGAACGGATGCCGATACGCCGGAGAATACCGAAGGCGATACAGATGATCAGCCAGAGGCAGTAGATCCGACAGAACTTTCCTTCCTTTCGTTTGAGGCACACGGGTCCTATACGTTGGACGCCTGTACGGATTACACGACCTACAAAGATATGACCCAGCATTTGCTCGACAACTATAACCTGACGATGGACCGCACCATTGTGAATGAGACGGTCTATGAAAGCACACTCAATTCTTACATAGCCGGCAATACGTTGACCGATATTTTTTACACCGGTTATCTCTCCGATGATATCGTCAATAACTGCGTCGGGCAAGGATTGTTTGCCGATATGGATGAAGTGTTGGCTTATTCCGACGGCACTGCGGCAGGCATGTTTGCAGATGGCGCCACGTTTAATTTTATCAAAGGTATGAATGTTCGCGAGGACGGACACTGGTATACCTGTCACACGGCGGCCTCTGCCTATACAAACATTGATCTGGACGATGAGGATACGGATTTCGTCTGTGAATTTCCAATCAGCTGCTTCTATGACGTCCAAATTCGTTACGACTGGCTCCAGAAATTAGGGTTGGCAGTCCCCTCCACCACACAGGAATATAAAGACGCACTTATTGCGATGCAGGAAAACGACTGCAATGAAAACGGTGCGGCTGACGAACGCGCATTCCTCTGCCTTGGATCTGGTACCGATGACGTCTACGTCGGTATCGGTGGTTGGTTCGGTCTGACAAACGGCAATTTTATTGTCAGCGTTGCCGACGGATCTGTACAGAGCGCCATCTTACAGGGCGATCAGTATATTCAGTTTGCAAACTATATGAACGAACTGTATGACGCCGGCGTTGTCTTAAACGGTGAAGGAAGCATGTGGAACCGCTCTGTAGAAGTAGCCGCCAACTGTGTTTCTTCCTATCAGCAGTATCCCAGCAGCACGTATTACGAAACGACAACCGGTGTCGAATCGTTCTACTATCCCATTTCTGTCATACAGGCGATCGACGGCGTCAAACCTACCATTCAGGGTCAGGCCAGCGTTGTAGGCTACACGGCCTATGGATTTGACGCCAACTCCGACTATGCCGCGTGTGCCGCATGGATGGATTTCATTCATAGCGAGTATTATTTCCTGATGCTGTATTTTGGCGTAGAAGGGCATGCCTGGGACTGGCAGGACGACGGCACCATCCTCAAGTATAACCTGACAGAGGACGAAGCGCTCGACTATAACGGTATGTGGACCTATATGACCTGGACCGCGTTCCCACAGATTGACACTTCTATTGTGTATCACTATAATGCCGTTACGTATGATTCCATCCAGTCGGCACTTGATAACGGAGAGCCCTATACGAAAGACGGTTATGCCTCTTACGAAGAATTCCTGGAGAATCCGGCCAATGCCGCAAAGCATTTTACAGATGAAGGCGATAACTGGTTCTGTTTCTTCAACGATTTAATTGAATTCGGCGTGGAAAACATTGATTGGACTTGTGCTGCCACGTTTAAGGCTGCCTATACCAATGAAGAAATCGACACGATCGGAATGTATGAGACCGATATAAAAACGTATTTCGACGAACTGAACGTCTCCTATATTATCGGTTCCAAGTCTACCGGCACCTATGACGAAGATATTCAGTTTGCCTATGATAACCTGCACCTGCAGGAGTACATCAATAGCATCCAGTCCGCCAGCAACCGCTACCTCGACGCGGTCGGCGGTGAACCTATTCCGATTGCGTAATCTCAGTTAAAAAGCGCCGGACGGTAATATTCCGGTCCGGCGCTTTTTTCTGTTAGATTACTTTATTCAATCGATTTGAGCGACTCCGCCATGTTGATCTTATCCAACTTGATACGCATAAGCAAATTAACGCCCAGTGTAAAGAGGAACGTCAGTCCAAGGGAAAAGAGCATACTGAGTGGTTCAATCCGAATATCGAAGGAAATCATATCAATCCGAATCTGATTCATCACGTAGAGATGCAGAAGTTTTCCAAGAACCAGCCCAATCAAAGCGCCCATGGCAGTGAGCAGAATATTTTCTCTGAATACGTACGATGCCGTTTCATTTGCATAAAATCCCAAAACCTTGATCGTTGCGATCTCGCGAACACGTTCCGTAATATTAATATTCGTCAGATTGTAAAGTACGATGAGGGCCAGCATAGCCGCACAGAACACAATCAGCAGAACAATATAGTCAAGACTCGACATCATATTGACGATACGGCCGCGCAGATCCTCAACCACTGTGACTGCGGCAACGCCATCCATGTCCATCACCTTCGCCGCAGAAGCACGGACATCCGTGCCATCCGTGACATTGACGTATGCTGTTTTATATTCCGGCACATAGCCCCATTGGTCAAGGCAAGTTTCAGAATTTACATAGACATAGTAAAATACATAGTTCTGGAATATGGCACTGACCTTCACCTCAAGCGACTGCATGTCGTTTGTACGCAGTGTCACCGTGTCCCCGACTGCAATGCCCAGGCGTTCTGCCAATGCATCACAGATAGCCACCTCTCCTGGCCCAGGATACGCAATTTTTTCCCCTTCGTAATGCAAATCAATAAACGCGTCCAGTCCACCGTCTGACACAACCATATTGACGGATTTTGTCTCGTCCTCTCCCAAAAGATCCAATGTGCTCTCATTCAGGAACGTACATTCCTGAATCGTACCGCCACCCGTCTCCAGGAGTTTCGCCTCCGTATCTGCATCTGCGCCGTTTGAAAGCGTTACGGAATAATCATAGAGCGAAATTTCATTAAACTGATAGTCGGCAACGTTCTTAATGGAATCCCGAATACCAAATCCCGTAACAAGCAGCGCCGTACAACCGCTGATGCCAAGAATCATCATAATAAGACGTTTTTTGTAACGGAATATATTGCGGATAGAAACCTTGTGCAAAAATTTCATGTGATTCCAAATAAAGGGAATTCGTTCCAACAAAACGCGTTTTCCGCTTTTTGGCGCTTTAGGGCGCATCAATTCTGCCGGCACGTCAGCTAATTCGCTGCGGCATGCAAACCACGTCGCACCCAACGCACAGAACATAAAAGCCGCCACCATCCAGACCGCCAGTCCGTTATCAAAAACCAAAATAATATCTGCGAAGCCATACATAATGTCATAGACGGAACACAACACCGTAGGAAATACAATGGAGCAGCCAACAAATCCAACAACGCAG
>URVL01000021.1 GCA_900551265.1 uncultured Eubacteriales bacterium
TTACCGCCCGTCGCCCTTTCGTTTTGTTTTTCCCCGGCTCCCGCTGCGGCCCTCTGGGTGGGGGTGGCTTATAATATTATTTTTTTTTTTTAATTTTTTTTTTTATTTTATTTTTTTATTTTTTTTATTAACACCACACGACTCTATTACACCGCGCGGTGCATGGCAAATAACTGCCAATCTATGGTGTTTGATTACAATATACAGGAGTATTGTTAACTCAGTTTAAACTTTTCGACGGCTTTTGCCGGACAAAAACAGCCGTCTGGGGTATAACCAGACGGCTGTTGCAAACAGAATCTTTACATCTGCGGGCACACCACCGCTTTCGGTTTTCATTCAACCGTTACACTCTTTGCAAGATTACGCGGCTTATCGATGTCGCAGCCTTTGAGCGAGGCAACGTAATACGCAAACAGTTGAAGCGGGATTACGGAAAGAGACGGCGCAACAAAGTCCGCATGTGCGGGAAGCAGGATGACATAATCTGCCACTTCGTCAATAAACGGCATACCATCACAGGCCAACGCAATCACCATGGCGCCGCGTGCTTTTACCGTACGGATATCGGAGATCATGCGCTCAAGCAACCGCTCCTGCGTACAAAGTGCAACCACAAGACTGCCGGGTTGTATCAGCGAAATCGTGCCATGCTTGAGCTCTCCGGCCGCATAAGACTCTGAGTGAATGTAGGAAATTTCCTTCAGCTTTAAAGAGCCTTCCAATGCCAGCGCATAGTCCAGATTACGTCCAATAAAGAAAATATCCTCTTTTGCAAAGCATAAAGACGCCAGGTATTGAATATGTGAGGTATCCTTTAAAAGCGTCTCACACAGGCCGGGCAGCGCCTCCAGCTGCCGCATATATGAGGCATAGCGTGTGTCATCCAGCCGTCCCAGCATCCTCGACATGGCAAGCGTCATAAGATAAAGGACGGAAAGCTGGGTATTATAGGCCTTCGTTGTCGCCACAGCAATTTCAGGTCCTGCCCAGGTATAAAGCACCTCGTCGGCTTCGGAGGCAATCGCACTGCCAACAACATTGACAATCCCAATGGTATATGCGCCAAGGCGCTTCGCCTCGCGCAAAGCGGCCAGCGTATCCGCAGTTTCTCCGGACTGACTGATGACAAGCACCAACGTATCGCCGTCCACCAAAGGGTTGTCATAGCGAAACTCCGATGCCAATTCCACCCGAACCGGGATATGAAGCAACTGTTCCATAAAGACGCGCCCAACCATACCGACGTGATAAGATGAGCCGCAAGCAGTAATATAGATCTGCTTTAACGAACGAACACGCGCCTCATCCAGCCCGTGTAAGCCCAGTTCGATCTCTCCATTCGCTACACGCGGTGAAATCGTATCATGAATTGCACGCGGCTGCTCATAGATTTCCTTGAGCATGAAATGCTCGTAGCCCCCTTTTTCGGCGGCGGATATGTCCCACTCCACACGTTCTTCCGTATAGGGAACCGGCTCTCCAAAGGGATCAAATATCTTTACGGAATCCGCACGTATTACCGCAACATCCATTTCCTTGAGCCGTACCACACGGCGCGTATACTTCAAGAATGCCGGGATGTCGGACGCGATGTAATTTTCACCCTCTCCAAGGCCTATAATAAGCGGGCTGTTTTGACGCGCCGCCACAATAAGGTCCGGATAATCGGTAAACAGTACGCCCAGCGCATATGAGCCCTTGATCTGTACCAGCGCTGTGCGCACAGCCTCGACAGGGTCCCCATGGTAGTAATAATCAATCAAATTTGCTACAACCTCCGAGTCAGTCTGCGAACGGAATGTGTAGCCCTGCGCCGTTAAGAACTCCTTGAGCGGCAAATAATTTTCAATGATGCCATTATGTACAATCACCACGCGCGAATCGGTACTCGCATGCGGATGCGCATTTAAATCCGATGGTTCTCCGTGGGTTGCCCACCGTGTGTGACCAATGCCAACTTTTCCCGGAAGCCTGGCGCCGTTATCCGTTCGCTCACGCAGCACCATAAGCCTGCCGCGTGCCTTTTCCACATGGATACCATCCGCCTCATGGATGGCCAACCCTGCCGAGTCATATCCCCGGTATTCCAGGTGTTCCAACGCATCTAAAATCATTTCGGAAGCCTGCCGCGCGCCGGCATAACCCACGATTCCACACATAAATTGTTCCTCCTGTCGATTATTTCGACTGGCCGTTCAGCGCCGCCTTCACAAAACCCAGAAAAAGCGGATGCGCCTTATTGGGCCTGCTTTTGAATTCGGGATGGAACTGCACACCGACAAAAAAGTCGTTTTCCGGCACCTCGACCGTTTCAACAATGCGGCAGTCCGGAGACATACCGCTGATTTTTAAGCCATGAGCCGTCAGCAGCTCCCGATAGTCGTTATTAAACTCATAGCGATGGCGGTGCCGTTCGCTGATCATTTCCCGGCGGTAACATGCATACATCTGCGTATCCTCCATAACATGGCACGGATAAGCACCCAAACGCATGGTGCCGCCTTTCGCAATTTCCTCATTCTGGTCCGGCATAAAATCGATGACCTTATGTGGCGTATCCGGCGCAAACTCACCGGAGTTGGCGTCTGCCAATCCGCACACATGGCGGGCATATTCAATCACGGCAATCTGCATACCCAGACATATGCCGAAGTACGGAATATTATGCGTCCTGGCATAGCCTGCCGCCGTAATCATTCCCTCAATACCGCGGTCCCCAAAACCTCCCGGCAAAATAATTCCGTCGCAAGCCGCAAGCTGCTGTTCTACATTTTCCGGCGTAATGCCCTCGCTGTCAATCCAGTTGATATCCACAAACGCCCCGCTCTCATATCCTGCGTGACGCAGCGCCTCTGCCACGGACAAATAGGCGTCGTGTAATTTCACATACTTGCCAACCAGCCCAATCGTCACCCGCCGCGTACGGTTTTTAATACGGCTGAGCATTTCAATCCACCCGCGCATATCAGGTTCCGGCGCATGAATACCAAGTTCGCGGCAGACAATATCGGAAAAATTGTTTTTCTCCAACATGACAGGCGCCTCATACAGTACCGGCAGCGTAATATTTTCGATCACGCAATCTGGTTTCACATTGCAGAAAAGTGCAATTTTCCGGCGAATTTCTTCGTCCACAGGTTCGTCGCAGCGCATAACAATAATATCCGGCGATATTCCCATAGACCGCAGTTCTTTAACAGAATGCTGCGTCGGCTTTGACTTATGTTCGCCGGAGCTTTTTATGTACGGCACGAGCGTGACGTGAATAAACAGACTGTTGCCGCGGCCGGCCTCAAGCGACACCTGACGGATTGCCTCCAGAAACGGCTGACTCTCGATATCTCCCGTCGTGCCGCCGATCTCCGTAATAACCACATCGGCATTCGATTTGCGTCCTACGCTGTATATAAAATCCTTAATCTCATTTGTAATGTGAGGGATCACCTGAACCGTCTGGCCGAGATACGCACCGCGGCGCTCCTTATTCAGAACATTCCAATAGACCTTCCCTGTCGTGAGGTTGGAAAACTGATTGAGATCCTCATCAATAAACCGCTCATAGTGCCCCAAATCCAGATCGGTTTCCGCGCCGTCATCTGTGACATACACTTCCCCATGCTGATACGGACTCATTGTGCCGGGATCTACATTAATGTAAGGATCAAGCTTCTGTGCCGCAACCTTTAAACCACGTTCCTTCAAAAGGCGTCCCAAAGATGCCGCCGTAATGCCCTTCCCCAGTCCGGAAACCACGCCACCAGTCACGAAAATAAATTTACTCATATGTTTTCAGCCTCAGTTCTCATAAGTTTTCAGGATTCCTTCGGCTATTTCACCACGGGTTGTGCGCCTATCCATCGCCTGTTTTTCAATATACCGGTGTGCCTCGGCCTCGCTCATCTTCAGATACTCAATGAGCACCCATTTCGCACGCTCTACAATCCGCATCTCATTCATCCTGGTCTCAAGCGACTGCGCGCGGTCTTCTGCGCGGCGCATACGTTCGCGCATGGCCACCAAAAGCCGTAAAGCCTGCAAAAACAGCGTCCGGCTCAGCGGCTTCGGTAAAGTCAGCACGCCACATTGCAAAACGCGCTCCGACAACTCCTCATACCGCTCGTTTTTGACAAGCAGCAAAATGCCTGCATGGCCCATTCTCGTCATGTCGCACGCCAACCGGGCGCCAGTCTCACCCGGAAGCGGCGCGCTGATGATGACAATATCGTGCCGCTGCACAGCATAGCACTCCCGAGCCGCCGGGGCGTCTGCCGCAACGGCCGTCCTGGCAAACCCGGATTCGAGCAAAAGACCGCGTATAACATCTGTATCCCGAACGGACGCAGAAACGATCAAGACACTGTAGGGCATCGGTCCTGTCGGCATATGCACCTCCCGGCATCCGGCGCACCCTCTCCGCAGCGATTACGGACGCTATTGGCCAATAAAAACAGGTGTTCGCCGCATGAATGAAAAAACGGCGAACACAATACAGATAGGACGTTTTGTCCGTCTATACATGAACGCCGTTGTCCATACTGATACTATACACCAGTCGGATTCTCTTTGTCAATATTGCATTCCGACAAAATCAGAAACGCACAGCAGAACACGCTTAATTCCTCTCAAAAAGCAACAGGCTGACAGCGTGAACCGGCATGGAAAAATGCAGTCGGACTCCTTCCTTTTGAACCTCCACCGTTTCCGGCTGTACGAGAAGTTCCAATCCGTCCCGTGCCTTAATCGCAGCATACTGTCCCGCATCCGGATAATTCGGCATACCCTGCCGCATCCACTCTGCATAAGCATTCGAATGCGCTTCGTCAATCCGGTAATGCCGTACGGTAATCCGGCCTTCCGGTATACCGGTCAGCTGAAAGTCTATGTCAAACGTCTCACGAACATCCCAGTCGTCATGATGGCAATAAAGCAGCACCTGCACACTGTCATTCGCACCCACCGTCGCCCAGCCGTCAATCTCCGGGCCCTCCTTCGTACCGTTATAGTCGGCAAACGTAAGCGGGTCCAGGTCACGCGAGCTCTCCAACTTGATGCGCTGCGTGCCGAGCCGCGCATAGAGCTTAAACAAATTAAAAATGGGCTTATCAATTCCCTGCGTCGTAAAGGTACGCGTACCCTCAAAGCAGCGCTCGCCCTCGAACATGAATGCCCAGGCCAGGGGACGCAAATCCATGTCCATCCGTTCGGCCAGATCGTAAAGGTTTTTGTAACCGGATGCGACGAAGGAAGCATAATACTCCGTATTTCGGAAATTGAGATTGAAATTGTCAAAACGGCCGCCGGCAGCCCAGGCGTCTGGATCCGTCTCGCTCATGACACACTCCAAATCGCCGTATCCCGCCTCCCGGATGACCTCCGCCTGTGTTTTCGCATTGTTTACCAGACGCCGCACGGACGGAATCTGCTTTTTTGCCAGGAGATTCATATCATAAAGGCCGCCTTTGGTATGAAAAGATGTGAAATCCACACGCGTGCCGTGCGCTCCACTGTAATAGTTTACACCGTTTTTTACATGGTCGAGAAAATTTCTCAAAAAAAGCGCGCCGCCGGCTGCAAAGTCCTCATTTCCCGTCGTAGCAGGTCCGCCAAAACGCGCCGCCGGCATTACGGCGTGAATCGCCGCCTCTGTATAATCGTAAAGCTTATCATATTCCTCCGGGGTTCCCCGCCAATAGAAAATATCCGGTTCATTCCAGAGTTCAAAATACCACGTGGAAAGTTCTGCCTCTCCGTAGCGGCCTTTCAAGTGCGTAATCAGGTTTACAATCAGGTCATACCAACGGCCATAATCCTTCGGCGGCATCGCCCAACCGACGCGGCGATACTCCTCCATCGTATACCCGCGCGCCGGATCGGCCGCAGCACGGGGATCCGCCAGATCTTTGGGCATGAACCCAATTTCGAAAAACGGCTTGCAGCGGTTGCGCAGCCAGACATCCATCATTTCATCAATACAGTCATAATAGTAAACCGGGGTTCCCTTTTCATCCTCCAAGTAGACATTCGTAGAACCCCACTTGTAAAAGCCGTGCATGATGCCCGTGCACAGCATGTGATGCGCGCGCATATAGTAGGGCTTTTCCAGCTTCCCAAACTTTTCAATCAGCGCCATGCCGCCCGGCGAATGCGTATAGTTGCACTCATCGTAGCCGATATAATTCCAGGTATGCTCCAGCTTTCCAAGCCAGCACGCCGCATCGGCGCGAACTGTCACTTTCTCATTCATGTTCGTTCTCCTCAATCCATGGCAAGCAGCATCTCGCGCACACGCTGAAAACTCGTCCTCCCGCTGTTATAAACCGGTACCCGTGTGGCCATCAGTTCCTTTTCCAGCACAGACATGGACACCTGCGCCATCACAATCGCATCTACCTCATGAGAGAGCCGGTCAATTTCCTCCAGGAGCATTTCGTTATGTTTGGCGGGATTGTTTTCCTCACGCAGCACACGGAAAGCCTCCGCGCAAAGCACAGGCTTTACCTCAATCTCACGGCCCGCATCCGCCGCCGCTTCACGCAGGAGCCGCTCGGACGCAGGCATGGTGGAGGCCAGTGTGCCCAGCAGTCCGATTCGCCGTCCGTCTTGCACGGCAAGATCCATCATGGGGCGGTCAATATTCAGCATCGGGATATCAATCATCGGGCGCGCAACAGAGACCGCCTGATTGAAGGTCGAACAGGCCAGCAGTATCATATCGCAGCCCGCCTCCTGCAAGAAGCGCGCGTAAGTCGCGAATTTAAAAAAGTTTACCTTCGGAATCGTACCGGGTTCCGCCTTCAAATTATCGCGCTGGATCGTGTCGTCGCCCAGGTGCATAAGCGTCACTTCCGGAATGATCTCCTTTGCATACGGTTCCACCGCAGACGCGGTAAACACTGCCGCATGAATGATGCCGAGCGTACGGTCTTTCAGTGCCATATCAGTTCCTCCCCGTTTTTTCATTCAGAATCACTGTCTTCACTGTACCACAGAAATAGTTTCCTGTAAAGAGAATTACAATTTGACAAACTGTTCTTTTCACGGTAAGATGAAAAAAAGGGGGAGACCTTTATGCGTTACGGCTATTGTGTCAATATGCTTGCCGAGGACACTTACGGCGTTGGATACGCCTGGATTCCCAGGCTTGCCGGGCTGGGATTTGACTACGTTGATTTACCCATGGCGCAGATGATGAATATGGATAACACGGACTTTCGGGAGCTTGTCGCCGCGCCTCTGAAGGCCTCCGGACTGCCCTGCGTCTGTGTGAACAATCTCTTTCCCGCATCCATTCGCCTGACCGGTCCGGAAGCTGTCCAGAGTACGGCGCTTGATTATTGCCGCCGTGCATTTGAACGGGCCGCAGCGCTCGGGGCAAGCCGCGCCGTATTCGGTTCCTCCGGGGCACGGAACGTTCCGCTCCACTGGCCACACGAACAGGCCCTGTTGCAACTTGCCGAATTGCTCACGCAATTAGGCGGGGTGGCCAAAGAGTACGGTATTACCCTTGTCATTGAACCGCTCAATCGCGGTGAATCCAATATTATCACCAGTATTGCCGAAGGGCTGCGGCTATGCAAAACCGCCGCGCATGAAAATGTACAGATGCTGGTGGATTTTTATCACATGTCGCTCTCCGGTGAAGACGCCTCGGCCGTTGCCGCGGCTACCGGCGCACTGCGGCATGTCCACCTCGCACGGCCGCTTGGGCGCGGCCTTCCCTGTCCCGGCGACGGAGAAGATTATGCAGGATTTTTTGCTGCGCTGCAAAGCGCCGGCTATGACGGGGAGCTTTCCATTGAGGCTTATGCGCACGCCTGCACGGCGCAGGACATAACAAACACCCTGCATTATTTGCGCAGCCTGTCATCATAATTGCCGCACAGAGAAGGAGGATTCCGCTCATGATTGAAAGTATGATGCACCTTGCCGTCTATGCAACGGATATGAACCGCAGCGCCGACTTTTACTGTCGGGTTTTGGGCGGCGAACAGGTATTTACCGTTAACGATGAGGACGGAACGCCGGGCATGATGTATATCCGTCTTGCACCCGGGCAGTATATCGAAATGTTTCGCGCAGCACCCGGTGCCGAAGCAGTCCGCTCTCCTGTGGGATTCGCGCATCTGTGTCTGACTGTCCCCGATATTTATGCCGCGGCGGATGAGCTGCGCAGCCGCAGCTGGCCAATCCGTGTCGGCCCGAAGGCGGGTAAATATGGAAATTATCAGCTGTGGATCCGCGATCCTGACGGCATGGACATTGAAATCATGCAGGTGTTACCTGATTTTCTCATGGGAAACGCGTAAAATGCAGAGATTTTCTTCTCTGCATCAACAATACGAACCGCCGTCCGGCATGTCGTGCCGGACGGCGGTTGTCATTTTCAACATATTACTGGGATTCAATAATGCGGATCATATCTGCGGAAACGCCCGTTTCCTGGATGACAATATCCTTCACCTTCGCCACGTCAGACGCCTGCAATCCTGCAACTTCCGGCAGCACCACAACGCTGACGCCCGCATCGCTGATCATGGCCACACACTCTAGGAATCCCTTTGCCGTGACCAGGCTCTCAATCCGCGACTCCGTCACGGAATTGGCCGCGATTGCCGCAATCTGTGCCTCTGCGCTTGCCTTTGCCTCTTCGCTGACATCCTCTTTTTCAACCGTTTCCTTTAACAGGGCCAATTCCTGATCGCGAGAGGTCTGGCGTTCCAGTCTTGTCTCGTCAAAATAGGCGCCCAACTCCTCCAAACGCTCATTGGCCGTCTCACCAGACACTTCTGTATCGCCGTCCTGTGCAAGATCAATGACCCATTGGCTTTGATCGAATCTGTCCTGATCGCTGGCCGGTTCCGCTGCGTCCTGCACGTCCGTCTCGCCGCTTACGGCTGCGTCTTCACCCGCACTTCGGGAATAACTCCAGTTTAAGTATACCGCGACGCACAAAAGCAGCACAATGACCGATATTACGGCCCCATTCTTTTTGATATGCATACTCTTCCTCCTTGATTGTTTCATTTCATTTTCATCACTGTAATGCGGTCTGACGATAAACCTGTCAGAGCGCTTACGGCGTTGATGACTTTTAACCGGATTCCCGCGTTGTCTGCGCCGTCACAGACAATGACGGCTCCTTTGTACTCCGGATACACACGCTTCAAAACGACAAGCGCCTCGCTGCCGTCCTCCAGCCTCACAGTCGTATACGTCATACTTTCTTCCAATGACGTGGAGGCCGATCCACCGTCGGTACTGTTTTCATCGAACGAACGCGTATATTCGTCCGCATAGACGTATTCCATATCGCTTGCAAGACTCAGCATCACCTCCACTCTTCCAACTCCGTCTACCTGAGCCAGCAGGGAAACCAGTTTTGTCTCCATTTCTGACGCATCTGCCGCGATTGCCTGCACAGGTTCAGTTTCTTCAGTCCGGCCGCTTTCTTCACTTCCTCCAAACGGCCACGCGATCAGCACCAACCCTACGGCTGCCACAATCATAACGTATTTATACTTCACAAAGATATTCGCAATCCGTTCCAGATATGCACGCGTGTCCTTCAAAAAACTCACCGCCTCACTATGGATACTTGATCTATATGAAGCGCCGACGCAATTTCTTCGCGCAGGGCCTCAATGTCCGATTGTTCTATCTCCGTCTCTATGGTAACCGTACAGGAAACCGGCAGCGCGTACCCATCATATAGCGCTGTCTCAACCTGTGCCGTGCAGGAGATGTCCCGTGCAGAGGCAAGACTGACAACGTATTCAGCCAGTGATTCACCCGTCAGATCGCATAAAAACTCATTGGATAAAACGGCTGTATTCTCCACTTCCCGCTCGTAGGCTCTTGTATATTCCGAAAACGACGTCCGCAGCATTTCCACATCCACTCCTTTCAGGGGCAGGATAACCGCCAGAAGGAGCGCAAAGGCAGATATCAGGCGTATGACCCTGCGCGCAGGGGCGTCTCCTGCAAGCGACAGCGCAAAGGAGGATAAAAGCGATATGGCGACAATACCAAGAATCCAGTCCCGTAATAGCGCCGTCATAACGTCACCCCCGCAGCCGATACAAATACGCCAATGAGCAGCAACGCAGCGCCGGAGCCGGTCAGAGCCAGGACAAGAGAAAAAGCCTCACCCAGTCCTTCGAGAACTTTTTCGAGACCGTCGGCCCCTGCAACAGCGGAAAGCAGCGCAGAAAGCCGGAAAGCAACATACTGAATTGCAAGCCGCAAAAATGGCAAAATCACGATGGCAAGAATGCTTAAAACACCAAAAACTCCGGCAACGCTGCGCACAATTCCTGCGCCGGCCACAACTGCCTCCGCAGCGTCGGCAATTACGCCGCCCGCCACCGGAATCACGCTTGACATGGCTAATTTTACTGTTTTTACAGTCATGGCGTCCGTTGTACCGGAAATCACGCCGCCGACCATGAGATACCCGACAAACAGACCCAGGACAATTTTAAGCGCGCAGCTCACTCCGTTTTTTAATGTTTTCGCAAGTTTATTCAGCCCTTCATTGCCGGTTATGCCGCCCGCCGTCAGTAAAACAATATACGCCCATACAAGCGGTGTCATGATATCTGCAATTAAACTGAGCAACATATCCACGGCAAACATCACGGCAACATATAAGACACTCGTTGAGGCAACTGCGCCGGAAGCCGTAGCCGCCGCAGCAAGTACCGGCATAAGCACTTTGCCAAATGCGGCGATTTCCAAAAGCGTCGTCCGTCCAAGTCCCAGCAGGCTACCCATATCTCCCGCCGCGACAAGTGTTGCCGCCAGCGTTCCTGCAATGCCTACCGCCCTTTGTATTTTGTCTGTCAGGCCTGACGCCAGCGCACACAGCGCCGCAACCGCAAAGAGTTTCAACCCTCCGGCCAGGCTTTGCTTGAAATACTCTCCTATCGCCCCAAAAGCGCGGTTGAAAAGTGTTTTCACACAGGAGGTAAAATCGAGATCCTGGTTAATACCCGCGCCATCCAGCAATTCCCGTGCTTCATCCGGCACGGCATTTTCTACAGATTTGCCGTCTATGATATCAAAACTGCGGTCCGCAATATCTGTTGCAAACGCTGTGGGCGTAAGAAAAAGCAACCACAAAATGAGTGCAAGCGATTTGTATCCCCTTTTCATAAATATCCCCTAGAGCATTGTGTCAACCAAATCAAAAACCATTTCCGCAAGCGGAATCATAACAACAATGCAGGCCGCAGTCCCCGCAAGTTCTACTTTTGCCCCAAGCGCACTTTGTCCACAGTCGCGGCAAAGTTCTGCAGACAGATGTGCGATAATCGCGATACCTGTCGCCTTAAAAAGCGGGCCGGCAATCTCCTCCGTATAAGGGATGCGCGCAGCGAGCCTGTCCCAATACTGGGCGAGTGTTCCAAAGAGATCCAGGGCAAACAGAAGTAACACGGCGCCGCAGGCAACGGTCACAAGCATGGCATGCTCCGGTGCCTGCTTTTTTAATATAAGCGCCAGCAATGCGCCGACAAGCGCCACAGCGCTGATCTTCAAAACCGTATCCATTGCCTAAAAACCAAACGTATGCTTCACGAGCGTGAAAAGCCTGTCAATTTCTCCAACCAGTATCATCAATACCACAATAACGCCGGCCAGTGTCGTCATCATGGCCTGTTCCTCCCTCCCTGAGCGGACGAGCAGCTGGTTTAACACAGCAACGATAATTCCGATTGCCGCTATTTTAAAAATCAAATCGACATCCATCTCTTAAGCACCCGCTCTCATAAGAATAAAATTGCCAGCCCGATTCCCGCCGCAGCGCCCAGGCGCTTACGTAAAACACCCTGCGTCATATTTTCTTCACGTGCCTGTTCCAGCTCTGTTCTAAGCCTTGTGATGGTATAGTCAATCGCGCGACATTCCTGTTCCGCATCCAGACAGCCAAGCGACGTTCCCAATTCTATCAGGATGTCTCGTTCGGCAGATGGTTTGAAAGCTTCCATGGCCGCGCGTTGCCATAACAGATGTAAGGTATCTTCATTTTCTTCTGAAAGCGCAGTGGAAAGCGAGGTAAAAAAAAGCGCGCACGGCCCATCCGACAAAGCCAATTCGCGAAAAATTTCGTCCATGGGCGTCAGCCGCAATTCGATTTCTGCACGCATTCTGCCAAGGTTCAGGATCATCGCCTCAATTTCCCGTACCCGCTGTGCATATTCACGCGAGGCGCAAATACCCGCCAAAATCCCCGATGCGGCAATCAATACCGCGCCGCCCGCTTTTATATATAGTTCCATTTAGATCTCCTCAACTCGAAAGGAACGCCGTGTGCCGTCCAGTCCTATCGTCACAGCACGCCGGAAAATACCGCGCGCGCGGATATTGCCAAACACCGGCCTTGAAAAAACATCCGATTTATCGTGTCCGTGTACGGTTGAAAGAATGGAAACGCCGCAGTTGGCCGCAAGTTCCACGGCGCGGGCATCACACGCCTCGCTGATTTCATCGAGCGCGATTACACGCGGTGTCATCGTACGCAGAAGCGTCATGACGGCGTATTCTTTCGGCGCGCCGGTGAGCACGTCCGTATGCGCTCCGACGTCAAAGCGCGGCACACCGGCGCTTACGGCTGCCAGTTCTCCTCGTTCGTCGGCGATTGCAACACGGACGCCCTGCTCGGAGACAAGCCGTACAATGTCGCGCAGAAGCGTTGTTTTGCCAAGTCCCGGCGGGGAAATAATGAGTGTATTCAGCACTCTGCCGTTTGTAAAAAGCGCGCTCAGAAGCGGCTTCGCAATGCCCGGATGTTCCCGCGCCACACGGATGCACAGAGACGACAGCTCCCGAATACTACCGCCCGTACCATCGGATACGGCGGCCGTACCGCAAATTCCCACGCGGCACCCACCGCTTGAGGTGACATACCCGTGTTTCAGACTTTCTGCGGCAGAATGAAGAGAAGAACGTGTCGCGGCTTCCATCACCTGTTTCATCTGCATTGTGGTAACAGTTCCGGAACCTGTTATTTCCTGTTCCATTCCCGCCACCGATATCATAATATGTCTGCCTGTCCGAAGCCGTATTTCTTCAATAGCCTGTTCTGACAAGCAGCGGCCCTGGAAAGGCATGCGCAGCGCCGGCGGCAGCAGGCTCACGGCGTGAGCCAGGCTCTGATCCCTCATTGCTCGTCCCCCCTTCGTATGTTCCATTCTATGGCGGCCCGTCCGCTGATATGCCTGACTACGGGAATCCGTTTTATTCTGCATGCACAATGCAACCGTTGAAATTCCCATTCAGTCGTGCTATACTATTTATCCTGTATGGACGTGCTTTTCCAGAAAGGAAGTGATGCTTTTTGACAAGATACCTCTTTATTTTCCTGGTGATTTCTATTTTTTTCACAGGCTGCAGTTCACAGCGCCAAATGCTTTCCGATATTGCAGGATTTACCTTTCCTGCCGGTACCGAAATTACCTATATAGACACGCATGGCGGTTTCCACGGGGACGGCGCCACGTATGCCCAAATAATCCTGCCAGATACTTTCCAGGAACGGGCGGAAGCTGTATTTACAGAAGACGAAGGTTGGCATACATCCCCGCTTTCAAAAAACGTATCGGCTGCCATTTATGGGTCTGAAACGCGCACGCCTTTCTCTGAGATCGATGAAAGAATTCCGACTGCTCCGGATATTTCGTCCGGATTCTGGCGATTGGTCGACCGGCACAGTGAGAGTACCGACCCCGGTGACGATACGCAGCTCCATAGCCGTGGCTCCTATAATTTCACCGTTATGCTTTATGACAGTACAAAAAACACTCTCTATATTTATATGTTGGATACTTAGGGTATGATAAAAACTGGAAATTGCTATATTTTTGGCGCAGGTGGATTTGACGGCCTGCTTACCACCCCTACGCAAAATGACTTTGTCATCGCCGCAGACGGCGGTTTCCGCTATCTGGAAAAGCTCGGCATAGATCCCGACCTGGTACTCGGTGATTTCGACTCCCTTGGCGCGCCGCCGCAGCATCCGCGCGTTATGCTTGTCCCATCTGAAAAAGACGATACGGACACAATGCTCGCGGTAAAGGAGGCGCTTGCACGCGGTTATCACACGATCCTCATTTACGGCGGGCTGGGTGGTCCACGCATCGACCATACTCTTGCAAACATTCAAACGCTTCAATATGCCGCAAGGCGGGGCGCGCAGGCATATTTAATTGGCAGAGGTGCGGTGATCACTTCCATTATGAACGGTACACTTCACTTTTCGGAAAACTTTCGCGGCTTTATTTCCGTCTTCTGCGGCGGAGACATGGCACGTGGCGTTTATCTGCGCGGACTGAAGTATCCGCTAACCGACG
Organism: uncultured Eubacteriales bacterium; assembly: GCA_900551265.1. Taxonomy (GTDB): domain Bacteria; phylum Bacillota; class Clostridia; order Oscillospirales; family QAMX01; genus Allobutyricicoccus; species Allobutyricicoccus pentlandensis. Next base: position 14,352 of record URVL01000021.1, read on the forward strand.
CCGTGCTGACTTGTGATGTACCGCTGGGCGTCAGCAATGAATTTTGTGGGAAGCCTGCCACTGTCGAGGTAAAAGACGGCGTCATTGTTGTCACCTGGCAAGCCGAAAACCCCATATTCTATTGACAAATGGGCGGCTGTGCTTTATACTGAATATAAATTGAATCATTTGCAGGGGAGCTTGTGTTGCAGGCTGAGAGGAAACCGGAAGTTTCGACCCTTTAAACCTGATATGGTTAATGCCATCGTAGGAAGCATCAGTTTGCCTTGATACGCGGAATTCCCATAACGGGGATTTCGCGTTTTATTTTTCTATGAAAAAGGAGCAACTACATGCGAAATTACCAGACGCAAATGGAAGCCGCAAAACGCGGCATGATTACGCCCGAAATGCAGACCGTTGCCGAAAAAGAACACATCGATGTGGAAAAGCTTCGGGAGCGGGTTGCACGCGGTACGGTCGCCATCCCGGCAAACCGCAATCACACCGCTCTTTCCGCCGAAGGGATCGGTGAGGGGCTGCGTACTAAAATTAACGTCAACCTCGGCATTTCCGGAGACTGTAAGGACTATACCGTCGAAATGCAGAAAGTCGATATGGCGCTGAAATTCGGTGCAGAGGCTATTATGGACCTCAGCAATTACGGCAAGACAAATACGTTCCGCCAGCAGCTCATTGCCAAATCTCCCGCCATGATTGGCACCGTTCCCATGTATGACGCCATCGGCTATCTTGACAAGGATTTGCTTGAAATCACCGCGCAGGACTTTTTAAAAGTTGTTCGCGCACATGCGGAAGAAGGCGTCGATTTCATGACGATTCATGCAGGGATCAACCGCCGTTCGGTAGAGGCATTCCGGCGTGAAGGACGGTTAATGAACATCGTCTCACGCGGCGGTTCTCTGCTTTTTGCCTGGATGATGATGACCGGCAATGAAAATCCCTTCTTTGAATATTACGACGATGTGCTCGACATCCTGCGCGAATACGATGTCACCATCAGTCTGGGCGACGCTCTGCGTCCCGGCTGTATTGACGACAGTACCGATGCCGGCCAGATTTCTGAACTTATCGAGCTGGGTCATTTAACAAAACGCGCATGGGAGCACGACGTACAGGTCATGGTGGAAGGTCCCGGCCACATGGCAATGAACGAAATTGCCGCCAATATGGCGCTGGAAAAACGGCTCTGCCACAATGCGCCGTTTTATGTCCTTGGTCCGCTCGTTACGGATATCGCGCCGGGATACGACCACATCACCTCCGCCATCGGCGGCGCCATTGCCGCAGCCAACGGCGCGGACTTCCTCTGTTACGTCACGCCGGCGGAGCATCTGCGCCTTCCGGACCTTGACGACGTGCGTGAGGGAATCGTCGCAAGCAAAATTGCGGCGCATGCTGCAGATATTGCCAAAGGGCTGCCCGGCGCACGCGACGCCGACCGCCGCATGTCCGAGGCACGCCACAAGACCGATTGGGATACCATGTTTGCCTGTGCCATTGACGGAGAAAAGGCCCGCCGGTATTTCGAAAGCGTGCCGCCTGCCGACCGCCATACCTGCTCCATGTGTGGAAAAATGTGTGCCGTGCGCACAACAAATCTGATCCTGGAAGGAAAAACGGTAGAGTTTTGCTCAGAAAAGTGATTTTTACCGGTCATTCCCATCGTCTTTCCATTCAAAATGTAATAAATAGCAAGGAAATAAGGAGTACCTACCATGCTTCAGGAAATGCTTGAAAACGTACGCGCCCATACGCCGCTCGTACACTGTATCACCAACTATGTAACTGTCAATGATTGCGCCAATATTCTGTTGGCCTGCGGCGGTTCTCCCATCATGGCCGACGATCCGGAAGAGGCAGCGGACATTACGTCCATTTGCAACGCACTCGTGGTAAACATTGGCACGTTAAACCAGCATACCATCCCCTCCATGTTCTTTGCCGCGCAGCGGGCAAATGAACTGAACCATCCGGTCGTACTCGATCCTGTAGGCGCGGGCGCATCTCCTTTGCGCACCAATACCGCGCACAGGCTGCTCGACAGTGTGAATTTTACGGTTATTCGCGGCAACGTCTCCGAAATAAAGGCTCTGGCGCTCGGCAGCGCCTCCACAAAAGGAGTAGATGCTGACGCGGCAGACGCAATCGACGAGAGCAGCATTGATACAGTCGCCGGCTTTGCAAAAGAGTTTGCACGCAGGAGCGGCGCTGTGGTTGCCATTACCGGTGCGATTGACGTAATTGCAGACGCAGAACATGTCTGTCTCATCCGCAACGGCCACCCAATGATGAGTAAGATTACCGGTACCGGTTGTATGCTCACGGCACTGACCGCAGCTTACGCCGCGGCGAATCCGAAACGTGTCTTTGACGCAACCGTTGCGGCGGTCTGCTCCATGGGGCTGTGCGGCGAACGCGCGCAGGCGCGGCTTAGCAGTGTTGACGGCAACGCAACTTACCGCAACTATATCATCGACGAAATCTTCCGGCTTACCGGAAGTGTTTTGGAGGCGGGCGCAGCCTATGAAATTCGATAAGAAATCCCTTCTGCTCTATGCGGTTACGGACCGCTCCTGGCTTGACGGCAGAACGCTCCTCGGGGACGTGGAACATGCCATCACCGGCGGCGCCACATTTGTGCAGCTCCGTGAGAAAGACTTGCCCTATGAAAAATTTTGCCGGGAGGCTCTTGAAATTGGCGCGCTTTGCCGCGCGCGCCACGTGCCCTTTGTCATTAACGACAACGTGGAAGTCGCGCTGGCTTTCGGCGCAGACGGCGTCCATGTCGGGCAGCACGATATGTCGGCACGCGATGTGCGCCGCCTGATTGGAGCAGACAGGATCCTTGGCGTCTCGGCACAGACGGTCGAACAGGCACTGCTGGCAGAATCGCAGGGCGCAGACTACCTCGGCGTCGGCTCTGTTTTCCCTACCTCAACCAAATTGGACGCCGATGCGGTAAGTTTTGAAACCCTGCGGGATATTTGCAGTGCGGTCAGGATTCCCGTTGTGGCCATCGGCGGTATTACGCGAGACAATATTGACCGGCTTTCCGGCAGTGGAATTGCCGGTATTGCCGTTGTCTCAGCCATATTTGCCCAGGCCGATATTGAGCGGGCCACACGGGAACTGCGCGTTTTCACGGAGCGGGCCGTCTTATGACCATACGCGGCGCCATATTCGATTTAGACGGTACACTCCTCGACTCCATGGGAATTTGGGATACACTTGCGTCGGCATACCTGCGCACCATTGGAATTACACCACGGCCAAACGTCGATTATGCAGTCCGTGCGCTCAGTATGGAAGAGGCGGCGCAATATTTGATTCGGGAATATGGAGTCTCGCGGACTGTGCCGGAAGTCGTGCGGGAGGTCAGCGCTCTGATCGCGGCCTTTTATCGGGAGCGGGTATTACTAAAGCCCGGAGCGGCCGCTCTTCTTGCGGCGTTTGCACGTAGCGGCGTAAAGATCTGTGCCGCAACCTCCGGCAACCGGGAGTTAGCCAGCGCAGCGCTTGCACGCTGCGGCGTGCTCTCATATTTTCAGCGTATATGGACCTGTTCCGAAATCGGTTACGGTAAGGACTCGCCCGCAATTTATGAGGCGGCGTGCGCCTGTCTCGGCACACCGGTGCATGAGACCGCCGTATTTGAAGACGCGCTCTATGCGCTGCGTACAGCAAAGGCCGCCGGTTTTTTTACGGTCGCCGTGGCGGACCCCTCCGCGGCGGACGACCGTGAAGCACTGAAAAACGCCGCCGACATTTATCTGGAAGCGCTGACAGATTGGGAGAATATCCATGGTTAAAACAGTCCTGACCATTGCCGGCTCCGACCCCAGCGGCGGTGCGGGTATTGAAGCGGACATCAAAGTCATTACCGTGCACCGTCAATACGCCATGAGCGTCCTCACGGCGCTGACTGCACAGAATACGCGCGGCGTATCCGACGTACTGGAAGTACCGGCGGCATTTGTCGCGTCGCAGCTCGACTGTGTGTTGAGCGACATTCCGCCGGATGCGGTCAAAATAGGAATGACGGCAAACAGTGAAATCATCCGTGCCATCGCAGGAAAGCTACGCGAATACAAAATCCGTACCGTTGTGCTCGATCCGCTCATGGTCTCCACAAGCGGACGCGCTTTACTGGCCCAAACGGCAGTTTCCACGCTCTGCAAAGAACTTTTTCCGCTGGCCACACTGATCACACCCAATCTTCCGGAGGCAGAAGCGTTAACCGGGCGGCGGCTCACAACTGAGGCGGATTGTGAGACCGCGGCAATGGAATTGGAAGCCGCATACGGATGCGCCGTACTTGTAAAAGGCGGACATGCGTCAGCTGGTGCAAACGATCTCCTCTGCGAAAACGGAAAAATTGTCTGGTTTTATGGAGAAAGGGTCGAAACTCAAAACACACACGGTACGGGCTGCACGCTTTCCTCTGCAATTGCGTGCGAACTGGCAGACGGCCTTTGCCTGACGGACGCTGTGCGCCGTGCAAAGGCGTATCTAACCGGTGCGCTCAAAGCCGGTCTTGATTTGGGGCACGGAAACGGTCCGCTCAATCACTTTTACGAAAGATAAAGCCGTTTGAATTTTATAGCACTTCTTAAAGGCTAAATTTCCAGCTATGATACGCTGATGAAAACAATTTCTCCCGTTCCATTTTTCCGGAAATGGTTCGAACGTGTCATAGCGGAGGATCTGCCTTTGGAACATAACTAGAAAAAATCGAGATGGAGTCTGTCGACTCCATCTCGATTTTTTGCCTTCATTAAAGCACCTCATCATGTTTCGCCATGTGTATCGGTTTTACAACCGTATGAAAAACGTCCAGGCACCTTTTTCACTAGTCAGAACTGAAAAACGACAGGCTGCGCGATCTTTTGATCGTGCAGCCTGTCTGGTAAGGGTCGGTGCAGATATGCCAGAAATGATTTCCGCCTGACGTCTGTAGGTTTTTCGATATCTATTCGCATCTATTCGCGTTGTTTGACAGGGATGTAAATATCCATCTGAGCCATTGTGCCGTGATCACGCTCATCGTAATACTCAAAAGCCACCCTCGTGCTATCAAATTCGTATGCCGATTCAGGGAGCCAGCCATTCAGTATCTGTTTCCATGTATCATGTATTGATTGAACATACTGTTCTTCATGGACCTTCGGCGTAGTAAATACGGCGTAGAGGCCGCTGTGTATGTCATAGCGAAAGGTCCCTGGACGTTGGACAATCCCGGCATCCGCCTCATCAACCCCAACACCCAGCATATATGTGAAGCACTCCTCATTCTCATCAATATCAAAACAAACAGCCACTTCGCAGTGATGAGATTTTGTATATGTGTGATGTAATGTCGAAAGCGCAGCTTCATATTCCATATTCGTTTTTTCCCAAAAACCCGGAATATCCGAAATATTGCTGACGCCAGGCATTCTGTGGCGTGACGTGTAACCAATAATCGTAAATGACTCAATTTTTTTCAATTGCACCTGCATGTTGACGCCTCCATGTTTTAATTTTACGCAGTTAACGGTCGCTTTTTCCGGCGGCGAAGCGGAAACGTGGAGCCTGTGCAGCAGGGGCGGGTAACCAAAGAATTTCTTAAAGGCTTTGGTAAATCCCGCATGTGTTTGAAACCCATACGCCATTGCAACGTCAAGAATTCGCTTGCCCCTCGCCAAGTCATACTGCGCGTACGTAAGTTTACGGCGGATTACATAGTTCATCACCGGCGTCCCGGTCACGGCCATAAAAATCCGGCAGAAGTGAGAAGTGGAGTAATTCACAGTGCCTGCCAATTCCTCGATCCGGATATCTTCGGTGATTCTATTATCAATGAAATCGAGGATTGTTTGAACGATTGCATCATACTCCACCAAAAACACTCCCTTCAAACTTGACAGCTATAAGTATAGCATCAATGTACTGCCGCCGCTTTTCCTATTTTACCATGTTTTCGACATCCGTAGCTTACCACGCCAACAAAAAAGAAACAGATGCTCCCCTTGACAAAGCAGTTTTGGTGTCTGCTTTAAGGGGAGCATACCGATAAAAGCCTGAAAATTTCAACAGGCAGTTATTACAGAATAAGGAAGTCTCAAAGTTTGTCCGCTCAGCATAAAACAAGCCGCCCGATACTTTCAATAAAATAGGAGGGCACCTTGCCCCTATTTCCGGACCTCGCGTCAGTTTGCGTTCTTCGAAGGCTGGCAGCAAAAATCTGCTTATAAGTCCTCCATTTCCTCCTCAAACGCGCCATAATGGTTTAAAAGTACGCAAATCATACCGTCATACATTTTTTCGGCATGCGCGCGAAAGTTCTTCTCATAAAGCTGCGCCTGCGTTTCATTCGGCACCATAATCTCAAAAGAAAACACCGGCGTTTTATCGTCCATTAACGCAAGCCTAACCGCCATGGTACCGTCTTCCCGCACCGTATGCGAGGCGGAAATCACGGCATTCCGTCGAATCCGCGCAAACACACGCGCGGCGGAACGGCCTGCTTCCAGCCGCACCGGCGAGGGAATGCGGCGCTCAAACGCCGATGCCGCAAGTCGTCCGGACTCAGAGAGGCCATACCATTTTCCACCGTCCCTCTCCGTGACAAGTACATGTCCCAGTTCGATCAGTTCCGCCATTGCATCGGAAAATTCAAAATAGCCGAACCCTCCGTCGCAAATCGCCATATCCGCCAAATCTTCATACCGGACCGGTTCTTTTAGAAACGTCATGACATAGAGGATCAGATATTCAATTTCCTTTTTCTCCCGAATCAATCCGATTCGCTTCATCTGCCACTACACCCCGAATGTTCAGTCGTTCAAGTCACGAAGGATCTCTTCCAGCCGTTCGATATTCCGGCGCATTTCATTATAAAGCGAGTTACATTCTGCGAGTCCCTCACGAGCACACTGGCGCGCGCGCTCAATCCGGCTGCGCATAGCGGCAACTTCACTCGTAGTTGCCGGAGTTTTTGTCCGAACGCGGTTCATCAGTTCCGCGCCTCCGCTCTGCGCGGCATTCTGTCCGTACGGCACTGTGTGGCGCCTTGCCGTCTCCAGTGACTGTGACAGCCGAGCTTTTTCCCGTTTCTCCGTCTCAAGCGCCGCAGCTAACTTTCGGATCTCCTCATCCTTCTCAGCGCACACAAGCTGAACCTTTTTCAGTTCCTCCGCCATACCGTCTGCAGAGGCAGACTCCTTTTCGTACGCTGAAAGCCGCCCGGTCAGATCGGCCACATCACGCTCCAACTTTTCATTTGCCTCGCGCAGCACCATCCGCTCACGTTCACCGTCTTCTTTTGCCTGCTGCGCTGCATATAGCTCACTTGTCCGTTCCGCTGCCTGCGCGCGCAGTGCTGCAGCGTCCTGTACGGCAGCAGCCCGCTCCTCCTCCAGGCTGCGGATATGCGCACTGTAACGCTCCGCGTCACGGCGGCGGTCACGTGCCATCCGTTCAATGTAATCTGTCACATCCTGTTTATGAAAGCCGCCCAGTGCGGTACGAAACAGCTTTCCAACCTCTCCGTTTGCCGGCGCGCTATGATTTTCTGGCTGCAAATTGGTCGTATCCATATCTGTTACCTTTCTCAAGAGGATCCGAGGTGAAATCGGTTATACATTATTATATCTGTTTTTTTGTCATAAGTAAAGTATAGCCGACACATTTCAATAAATTCATCGCGCATATGCCGTTCGTCCAGTGAGTGCAATGCGCGCAGGCGCAACATTGTAAATAGAACCGCATACAAGTATGACGTCTCCGTACGAAGCCAGACTGAGCGCCACACGCGCCGCCGTACCGACGTCAGGATTCCAGTAAACCTCCCGGCAGTACGGTTTTGCAACACCGGCCAGAGTATGTGCCTCCTGAGAG
>URVL01000022.1 GCA_900551265.1 uncultured Eubacteriales bacterium
GGACTGTTTGAATGGGTGGACGGCAAAAATGTGGAGACGGATGAAACCAAAAGGATGGAGTATCGTATGCTGTGCAAAATATATCCGCTGACTAAACCGGGCTTGGACATCCCGACCGCACGGTTTTCCGATGAAGCGGCCGTGCGTTTTTATCAGCAATGGGAGATGCTGAAATCGGCCCCGGAGACGGACGCAAACAGTACGGTGCTCTCTGTTTTTGCACGTTTTGACGATGAGATATCCCACTGTGCTGCACGGCTCTCTGCGCTTGCGGAGCGTTGCCGGACAGATGAGGGCGCTTTTTATTTGACCCATGGAGATGCCGGAGGCAATTTCTTTATCGGGAACGGGCGGTATTATATTTTTGACTGGGACGAGGCGATGTACGCCCCTTTGGAACGCGACGCGTGGGTGATGGGGTGCTATGACTGGGCGCGAAAGCTGTTTCATGATACGCTCAGGGCCAACAACATTTTCTATCAGCTGCGGCCGGAGCGGCTGGCTTTTTATTGTTATCATATGTATTTCTTTTATCTTACCGAATTTCTAACGGTTCATGCGCAATATGATCAAAGCCAAAGAATTCTGGAATACTTTGAGGACGGGTGGATAAAAAGCAGGATAACGTTTGCGAATACGCTATAAATGAAGTTTTTACGGGGAAGATTGCTTTCCCATTAAAAGCGAATGAATTCCATAAAAAAATTTGCATCCTGATATACGCGCTGCTATAATGAGTAGCGGCTGCGCGTTATCGCCGCGCCGCCGGAATTTTGCATGATGAGGGTTGCCTATGTTTTCTCTCTTAATTGCCGTGATCTATCTTGCGTTTATCAGCCTGGGACTCCCGGATTCCCTGCTTGGCGCCGCCTGGCCTGTCATGTATGAAGAGCTTGGCGTCCCACTGTCCTATGCGGGCGTCATTTCCATGATTATTACCTGCGGTACCATCCTGTCAAGCCTTTCCTCCGATTTTTTGACGAGACGCTTTGGCGCCGGGCGGGTCACAGCCGCCAGCGTACTGCTGACCGCCGTGGCGCTGTTTGGATTCTCGGTGTCGCCCTCGTTTTATCTGCTCTGCCTGTTTGCCATCCCCTATGGCGTCGGCGCGGGGGCTGTAGACGCCGCGCTCAATAACTATGTCGCCGTTCACTATTCTTCCCGTCATATGAGCTGGCTGCATTGCTTCTGGGGGGTCGGCGTTTCCCTCAGTCCCTTTATCATGAGCAGCTGCCTGACCTCCGGACTCGGCTGGCATGCAGGGTACCGCACGGTGTCGGTAATCCAGTTTGTTCTGGTCGCGATCCTGCTTTTCAGTCTGCCGCTTTGGAAAAAGGCGGATGGACCGGACGAGAAACCGGATGCCCATCCTCGGCAGGGAGGAATCTGGCACGCACTGCGTATCCCCGGCGTTCCCTGCGCGCTGCTCACCTTTTTCGGTTACTGCGCCGCCGAATCCACCGTCGGCCTGTGGACAAGCAGCTATCTGGTTCTCGCGCGCGGCGTTACGGAGGACCGTGCCGCGCAGCTTGTTTCGCTCTTTTACCTTGGTATTACGCTTGGGCGGTTCCTCAATGGATTTCTGGCCGACCGCTTCGGCGACAGGACCATGACGGTTTCCGGTATCATCGTCATGGCGGCGAGCTTGATTTTGATTGCCCTGCCCGCCGGCGGCTCCGCTGCGGCGCTGCCGGGACTTCTCTGCCTGGGGCTTGGTTTCGCACCCATTTATCCTTCCCTGATTCATGCGACGCCCGCAAATTTCGGAGAAGCGCATTCGCAAGCCGTCATTGGCCTCCAGATGGCGAGCGCCTACACGGGTTCTACGCTGATGCCCCCGCTTTTCGGCCTGATTGCAAATCATGTGGATATCCGCTGGTTCCCTGCGTTCCTTGCGGTTTTTGCCGTTTTACTGTTTGCCATGGTGGCGTGGCTCTCCGCCCGCGGTATTTTCCGTGGCGTGAAAAAGAAGGGCTGATGCGCAGGAAAGGGATGAGCCCCCGGCCGGTAACCCGGCCGGGGGCTCATTCTTTTTCCCCGTTATTGCTGCGGCGTCATATCCTGCGCGGGTTCTGGAATCGCCGCCGGAACAGCTTCCTGTTCCTCCTTTTCCCGCCGTTTCAGCTCACGCCAGACGGTGCACATCATGGTAATAAAGCACGCGCTGCCGCCGATGACGTCGGAGATGGGCTCGGAGAGGAATACGCCCGTCACGCCCAGCCCGCCGATACGCGGCAGGATGTACACAAGCGGTACGACAATGATCGCTTTCCGCAGGAGCGAAAAGAAGATCGCCTGTTTGGAGCGCCCCAGGGCCAAAAACGTATTTTGTCCGGCCATTTGCAGCGACATCATGAAGAAACAGCAGGAATAAATGCGCACGCACCGCGCGCCGGCCTGGATTAAATCCGGGTCGTCGTTAAAAATCCGGATCATGAGTTCCGGGAAGAGTTGTAAGAAAATACAGACAAGCGTCGCATACACCACGCAGAGTTTGGTGATGAATTTGATGCACTGCCGCACGCGTGCGTAGTCGCGCGCGCCATAGTTATACCCCATGACGGGGAGAGAACCCTGCGTTGTGCCGGAAATCGGCATGAAAACAACCTCGCGGATGGAGTTGATAACCGTCATAACCCCGACATACAAGTCTCCGCCGAAGAACTGCAGCGTGGAGTTGCACATCACCTGCACGGCGCTGTTGGTACAGGCCATTGTAAAGTTGGAAAGCCCCAGCGCCACGATCCGGCGCACGATGCGCCAGCGCAGGCGCATGTGACGAAGGCGAAGCTTTAAAATGGCGCGTCGGCCCACCAGAAATTTCAGCACCCACGCGGCGGAAAGGAACTGAGAAATGATGGTGGCAAGCGCCGCGCCCTGTACGCCCATGTCAAACAGATAAATAAAAATCGGATCCAGCACGATATTTGCCGCCGCGCCGATGCAGACCGTTGCCATGCCGAAATTTCCGAAGCCCTGAGAGTTGATAAAGGCGTTCATTCCGAGCCCGATCATTACAAAAATGCTTCCCAACGTATAAACGGTGAGATAGGCGTCGGCATATGGGAAGGTCACATCGCTCGCGCCGAACAGATAGAGCACCGGACGTTTTACGGCGAGCACTACGCCGGTCAGCGCTACCCCTATCATCAAAAGCAGCGTAAAGGCGTTGCCCATAATGTTTTCCGCTTCGTCGAGGTTCCCCTCGCCGCGCGCAATGGAGCACAGCGGCGCGCCGCCGGAACCGCAGAGGTTGGCGAATGCCGTGACGATTGAAATGACCGGAAAGGTCAGCCCGAGGCCCGTCAGGGCAACCATGCCCTCGTCCGGCAGGCGGCCGATGTACATGCGGTCTACGATGTTATAGAGTACGTTGACAATCTGCGCAATGGTCATGGGAATCGCCATGCGCAGAATGTTGGAGGCGACACTGCCTTTGGTAAAATCGTTTTTGCTTTCTTTCATGATTCTTCTCTTCACTCTTTTCCAGCGTTATTACTTTAGTATAACATACTTTTCAAGGTGATACAACCGGCGGGAGGTTGCGGAAATCGCCCGGGAAAGACGGTGCGGTCAATTTCCGGTTTTCCTCCCGGGATTCCCACACCATCCTGCGCGGCCTGTGTTTCGACCGGCCGGGTTCTACAGTTTTCCCGATATCCCCGCCAACATCTCAAATAGCATTGCAAAGGCCCCATAAAAGTACGAAATTTTGGCAATACTTACATTGACAAGGGATATTGCGTACTGTATAATTTAAAATTGTGGCAAAAAATTCAAGATTGGCAGGATGAACAACGTGCTGAGAACCGATTTACGTAATATCGCAATTGTAGCGCATGTCGACCATGGAAAAACAACGCTGGTCGACGAGATGCTCAAACAAAGCGGCATTTTCCGCGAGAATCAGGTGGTTGCCGAACGCGTCATGGACTCCGGCGACCTGGAACGCGAACGCGGTATTACAATTCTTGCAAAAAATACGTCCATTTTTTATAAAAACGTCAAAATCAACGTAATCGATACCCCCGGACACGCCGATTTTTCCGGCGAGGTGGAGCGTGTGCTCAAGATGGTGGACGGCGTGCTGCTGCTGGTCGATGCGGCGGAGGGTCCCATGCCGCAGACGCGCTTCGTCCTCTCAAAGGCGCTGGAGATGGGGCACCGCGTAGTCGTCGCCGTGAATAAGATCGACCGTCCGGACCAGCGCATCTTTGAGGTGGTGGACGAAGTACTCGACCTTCTGATTTCGCTTGACGCTTCCGATGAACAGCTCGACAGCCCCGTGCTCTTCTGCTCCGGACGTGACGGCACTGCGTCGCTGACGCCGGAGGGCCCCTTTGTCAACCTCACGCCCCTGCTTGACACGATTCTTGACCACATCCCCGCGCCAGATGTGGATCTTGACGGCCCCACGCAGATGCTGGTCTCAAGCGTGGACTATAACGACTATGTCGGCCGCCTCTGCATCGGCAAGGTGGAGCGCGGCGTCATTCGTAAGGGACAGGAAGTGGTAATTTGCGATTACCACGCCGCGCACGAGCCTTACCGCGCCAAGGTCGTCAATCTCTATACGATCAATGGTCTGGACCGAACGCCGGTAGACGAGGCGGCAGCGGGCGATATTGTGTGTCTGTCGGGTATCGCGAATATTACCATCGGCGATACCATCTGCGCAGTCGGCACGGAGGAGCCGGTACCGTTTGTCAAGATTTCTGAGCCGACGGTGGAAATGACTTTCTCTGTAAACGATTCCCCATTTGCCGGGCGCGAGGGAAAGTATGTCACGTCCCGCCACCTGCGCGACCGCCTGATGCGCGAACTTTTGAAGGACGTATCCCTGCGCGTTTCGGAAACGGATACGACGGAGAGCTTCAAGGTCTCCGGACGCGGCGAGATGCATCTGTCCATTCTCATTGAAAATATGCGCCGCGAAGGATATGAGTTTGCCGTCGGCGCGCCAAAAGCGCTTCTGAAGGAAATCGACGGCAAGCTTTGCGAGCCGGTCGAACGCGTTGTGCTGGATGTGCCGGCGGACGCGGTCGGCAGCGTCATGAGCAAGCTCTCCTCCCGTAAGGGGGAGCTGGTGCAGATGTCGCCGTCCGGCGACCGTATGAAGATTGAGTTTCTGGTCCCGTCGCGCGGACTTTTCGGTTACCGCAGCGAGATGCTCACCGATACGCGCGGCGAGGGGATTATGAATACGGTTTTCGACAGCTATACGCCCTATAAGGGCGACATCCCCGGCCGTTTGACCGGCGCGCTGGTAGCGTTTGAAACAGGAGAGGCCGTGACATATGGCCTTTATAATGCACAGGAGCGCGGCGTACTGTTCATTGGACCGGGTACGCCGGTATATGAGGGCATGGTGGTCGGCGAGTCGCCCAAGGACGAGGATTTGAATGTCAACGTCTGCAAGCGCAAGCATGTGACGAATACCCGCTCTTCCAATGCCGATGAGGCGCTGCGACTTACGCCGCCCCGCATCATGAGCCTGGAGGCCTGCATCGAATTCATTGCGGACGATGAGCTCATTGAGGTCACGCCGCAGAACTTGCGCATCCGTAAACGGATTCTTGACTGTGACCAGCGCGCCAAGGCGCGTTTCGCCGCAAAGAAGTAAACTCTCCGGCGCCCGCCTTGTACGGGCGCCGTTTTCCATGCGCATTTGCCCCGGGTTATCAGGCCCGTTATCCGATGAAGAAGGAGAAGTGTACTATGAAAGATATCGACCTGGTCATCTTCGACCTCGACGGCACCATTACGGACCCCGCCGAGGGCATTGTCAATTCCATCGCCCGCGCGCTTTTTGCCATGAACCGCACCATGATTTCCGAAGAGATCTGCCGCCGCTTTATCGGTCCGGCGCTGATGGATTCCTTTACGCGCTACTGTAATATGACGCCCGATGAGGCGCGTCAGGCCATCGCCTATTTCCGCGAGTATTACGGGGAACGCGGCATGTATGAGTGCTATGTTTTTGACGGAATCGAGCCCCTCTTCAGGCGCCTGAAGGCCGCGGGAAAGCGGCTTGCCGTGGCGACGGCGAAGGCTGAACCCTTTGCCAGAAAGCTTTTGCTGCATTACGGCATCGATACCTACTTTGATTGCATTGCCGCCGCCTCGCTTGACAATACAAGAAACGACAAGGCGGACATCATTGCCTATGCGCTCACCTCGCTCGGCGTCGGCGACCCTGGCCGCGCCGTCATGGTCGGCGACCGCGAGTTTGACATCACAGGCGCGCACGAGGCGGGCATGACCGCCATCGGCGTGCTCTACGGCTATGGAACGCGGGAAGAACTCGAGCGTGCGGGCGCGGATTATCTTGCTGCAACGCCCGAAGCGGTCGGGGACGTGATTCTAAACGCCTGAACGCTGAGAAACCGGACGCTTTCGGGGATGGTCAAAACGCCGTGGGCGTGATAAAATAAAAGAAAAAAAGGAGCGTTGTCTACCTTGAGCGACTATATCGTGAAAGCCGTTGCCGCCGGCGGGCGTATTCGCGCTTATGCGGCGACTACAAAGCTGCTGGTTGAGACGGCGCGACGCCGCCACAATACCAGTCCGACCATTACGGCGGCGCTGGGACGCCTGCTCACTGCCGCCGCCATGATGGGCAGTATGTTAAAAGGCGAGGACGAGCGTCTTACGCTGAAGATCACCGGGGACGGCCCTGTCGGGGGTCTGATTGCCGTGGCAAACGCGCGCGCAGAGGTAAAGGGTTATGCGCTTGTGCCGGATGTGCTGCTGCCGCCGTCCCCGGCGGGTAAGCTGGACGTGGGACGCGCGGTGGGCGCGGGCACGCTTTCTGTCACGCGTGCAATCGGCGTTGGAGAGCCGTTTACCGGCACCTGCCAGCTCGTATCCGGCGAGATAGCCGAGGATTTGACCTACTACTATGCGGCGAGCGAACAGACGCCCTCTTCCGTGGCGCTGGGCGTTTTGATGAACCAGAACAATACCGTGCGTCAGGCGGGCGGGTTTATCATTCAGCTGATGCCGGATGTGACGGAAGAAGTGATCGCCCGGCTGGAAGAGCGGCTGGGCGCAATCCACTCCATCACCTCCCTGCTTTCCTCAGGCATGACTCCGGAAGATATTCTGGCGCATATTCTGGGAGACATGGAGCTTTCCATCTTGGAACGCGTTCCCGCGGCCTACCGCTGCGGCTGTTCGCGCGAGGGCACGTTGAAAACGCTCGCCGGGCTTGGACGTAAAAGCCTTGATTGGGTGGAAGAGGGCCTGCCAACCGAAGTGGTGTGCGAATTCTGCGGCATGAAATATCAGTTTGAAGCGGACGAGCTCCGCGAAGCCATTGCCCGTCATGAGGCGGAGCGTGCCGCTGCGGACAGCACGCCCGAAGACGGAGAAGGAAAGGAAGCATAAGCGTATGACAGTAAACGAAGCCCGGCGCAAGCTTGCCGAATTACAGCAGAAGCAGCGTGCCTATAACCATGCCGCGTCCCTTATCTACTATGACGGCGTGACCACCGCGCCGCGCGGCACGGCGGCGAATCGCGGACAGACCCTTTCGATTCTTTCCGGCGTCCAGTACGAGCTGAAGGCCGGACGTGAGACCGCGGAAATTCTGGATACGCTCGCCGCGCACCAGGACCGGTTGGACGCAAAGACGTGCCGTATCGTAGAGCTTTTGCAGAAATCCCTGCGGGAGATGCGCTGCATCCCACAGGACGAGTATATCGCCTACCAGACGCTTGTAAACGAGGCCGGCGACGTATGGCACCGTGCGAAGGAAGAGAACGACTACGCCGCGTTTGAACCGTATCTTGCGCAGATTGTCGAGACCAACATACGTTTTGCCGGCTATATCGCGCCCGACAAACATCCCTACGACTACTGGCTTGACCAGTATGAGGGCGGTCTTACCATGGAAAAGTGCGACGCGTTTTTTGCCGCGCTGCGCGAGCGGGTGGTTCCGCTGGTGCGCCGGATTGGGGAGGCGCCGCAGGTGGATGATTCCATCCTGCACCAGCAGTTTCCCCAGGCGGCGCAGGAGGCGCTTTCCGCCTATTTAATGGGACTGATGCGCCTGGACCCTGCCCATTGCGGCATTGCGACGACCGAGCACCCCTTTACCATTGATTTTTCCAAGTATGACGTGCGCATCACCACGCATTATTATGAGGATAATTTCGCGCCGTCCATGTTTAGTGTGATCCATGAGGGCGGCCACGCGCTGTATGAGATGGGGATTGCGGATGAGGACGCCTATACCGCGCTCGGCGGCGGCGTCTCCATGGGTATTCATGAAAGCCAGTCGCGCTTTTATGAGAACATCATTGGCCGCAGCCGCGGGTTTATCACCTATGTGTTCCCGAAGCTTGCGGAGCTTTTCCCCGCGCAGTTTGCCGGGCGCACGCCGGAAGAACTGTATCGTGCGGTTAACCGTGTCGAGCCGTCGCTCATCCGCATTGAGGCAGATGAGTTGACCTATGCGCTGCACATCATGGTGCGCTATGAGCTGGAACGGAAGCTGATGAACCGCGAGCTCACGACGAAGGAACTCCCGGCGGAGTGGAACCGCCTGTATCAGGAATATCTCGGTGTGGATGTGCCGGACGATACGCACGGCGTTTTGCAGGATTCGCACTGGTCGGGCGGCAGCCTGGGTTATTTCCCATCCTACGCGCTGGGTTCCGCCTACGGCGCGCAGCTGCTTTCCCGCATGCGTGAGACCGTGGACGTGGACGCCTGCGTCCGGCGCGGCGATCTCGCGCCTGTCAACGCATGGCTCGGCGAACATATCTGGCAGTACGGCTGCCTTTACGAGCCGGGTGAGCTTTTTGAACGCGCTGTGGGCGCAAAGTTTGACCCATCCTATTATACGGCGTATCTGGAAAAGAAACTGACGGAAGTTTACGGCCTGTAAAACCTTAAAGAAGCCCCTTTCACATTCTGATGGATATCAGTACTGCGAAAGGGGCTTTTCGTGCAAAAATACGCAGGACAACATGCTGTCCTGCGCCAAAATTTTTCACAATTTTCCAAAAGAATCTTCGTAGATAAATGCTGTAGATTATTTTTTCATATTTTGCTATCATGACGGTATACCGTGCTGGCCGGCGCAGAGATCAAAAAAGGAGAACACTTTTATGGCAGTATTAGAAAGCTTGCAATTCGTACCGTTCGGGCCCTACCGCTTTATTGGGAAGTCCGTTTATGCCCGTGCAGGCTCCAACCACTCCGGATTCATTTTCGGCAGCCTTTGGCAGTACTCAAAACCCGTTTTTGACACGCTCGACCGTTTGAACGCCTATGCCACGGCGGAAACGGACAACGCCGCACTGCTTACCAGCGACAAGTACGATGAAGAAAAGCAATTGCTTGGTTATACCGTTGGCCGGTTTATGCAGGCCGGCACGCCTGTCCCGGAAGGGCTTGACTATTTCGATATTCCTGCCATGTACGTTGCAAAGGGGCTGGTCAGCGGTGAATTTGATGACATGATCGTAAGCGCTGATAAACTGATTATGGCCGCCATTTCCCGGCAGACAGAATATGCGGCCACCTGGGCCGTTGCCGCCGAAATCTATAAGAAGGCGACCGTGCCGGAATCGGGCGTATCCTCTATTTATGGTTACTACATCGGCTGTAAAAAAGCCGGTGCCGAATAATTCTGCAATTATATTACTGCACCCCGGAAAGGAGGTTATCTCCTTTCCGGGGTGTTTTGCTATCGTTTTAAAGTTTTCCGATTCTGCCGAACGGACGTTTACGCGTCACAGGCGCCGGCCGGGAAATCATGATGCAATTTTCGTTTACAGGGCCCAATATTGGGTCCTTTTATGATACCCTCAGGCCAATTCCCGGTACAGGAACGTGACGGCCTGGGCGCGGGAAACGATCTCATCCGGACTGAAGAGGTTATCACCGGTGCCCTGTGTGATGCCGTTGTCCACTGCCCACAGCACTGCGTCGTAATAGTAGTCGTCCGCGGATACATCCGTGAAGGGATTGACCTCCGTGGCCGCCGGGGAGCCGGCTGCACGCCACAGGAAGGTTACCATCTGGGCGCGGGAAACATCGAGATCCGGACTGAACAGAGTGCCCGCCGGGTTGGTACCCTCGGTGATCTGATTTTCCACCGCCCACAGCACCGCATCGTAGTAATAGTCGCTTTCAAAGACATCGGTAAAGACATTCTCCGGGTTCTCCGGGATATCCGGAACCTCCGGAATCTCCACAAAGGCGGCAATGATGCGCACCGCCTCGCCGGGCATGATAAAGACGTAGCTGCCGTCGCTGCGCTGGGTCACGGTCACGGTTCTGCCGGATGCCGTCAGCACCTGGATGCTGCCAATCTGGTAGCCGGCGTCCGGCGTGACGGTGATAATCACTTCGCTGCCGCTCGTCGCCCGGGAGGCGCTGCGAACGGTGCCGTTTGACGTGGTGCCCACAGAGATGTCGTACGTAGCGACGGGTTCTGTGATGGCGCCGGAGCCGGAGACATAGAAGACGGCTGTGACTTCCTGATCACCGTCCATGGTCAGGGTCAGGGCCTCGTCATAGACCGGCGTTCCGTTTACGATCCAGGCATAGAAGCGATAACCGGCGTTACGCCTCGGCAGAAGTGTGACGGTTTCGCCCTGGAGGAAGCTGGTGCCGGAGGTAATCGGGTATTCCGCGCCGTCCAGGGACCGGACGACACTGCCGCGGCCGGTAACATGAATGGTCAGCGTATGCGTGACGCTCTGAGCGCCCCACTGGGCGGTGAGCGTGGTATCCTGCGTGGGCGTGAAGGAAGTATTGGCGGTGTAGACAACATCTCCGCTGTTCCAGCCCAGGAAGGTATAACCGGGTCTGGTATTGGGCGCATTCAGCATGATGGACTGCCCCTTCACTACAGGCACGACCTGATCGGCAGTCAGAGCATCCATATAGCGGAAAGTGACGTAGTAATATTCCGTCGTATCGTCGAGCTTGGCCCGGTCAACATCGGTAAGGGTGTAGGTGACACTGCCGCTGTAAGACGGGGAACCAGCGCCGGAAGCGGCGACCGCAGCGGAGACGGAGCCGGCACTGACCTGTCCGGCATCCACGGCTATCAGGGCCACGCCGTCTTCATTGACGGCACTGCCATTGACCGTGACGGTCACGCCGGTATAGGCCTCGTTGACCAGGGGTATGACGGCCAGGACAGGATAGCTTGCAGGAGCCGTTGTGTTATCCCAGCCGTACTGCGCCTGCGCGGCGGCAAAGTCGGCCGCGGTAGCCAGGAAAACCGTATCTATCCGCTCAAGGACCGCGGGGATACTCAGTGTGCGGGAAGCTTCGGAAAGCGCAATTTCATCTTTGCCGTCAGGGGTGTAGCTGCCGCTGACGGTTACGGTAATATTCTGCGCGGCGGAGGTGTCCACCGTTATGGACCCCACTTTCTCCGAAGCGCCGCCGCCGGTAACGGCGTCAGGATCCGCAGTGAAATTACCGTTTGCAACGGTCAAATTCAGGTCGCCGGAGTCCAGAACGCTGCCATTGGTGGTCAGAAGATAGACATCCAGGGTGCTTATATTCACAGGAACCAGGGACAGGAGATAACCGGTGGTGCTGTCCTCGATTACATTGCCGGCAGAGCCAAAGACTTTCACTTCGCCGGTGCTGTTTCTGACTACGTTGGTTACCCTGGTGTCGGCGCTCTCCATAATCACGTCTCCGGCGCCGTTGTGGACGACCGATGCGAACTCACCCCGGATGAAGAGGGACTGGCCCGCAGTCAATTCGCCGGTCACCGTCAGGTTGGCCCTGAGATTGACGGAAGAAGCTGTCTCGTCGTCCTCGTCGCGGCTGACTCTCACGTCGCCGCTGTCGGTGGTGATGTTGACGCTGGGCGCGGACGAGGTGGTATGATCTACAACCTGTACGTCACCCGTCGAGGTAATCAGGTTCAGGTCACGGCTGCCGTCGTACACATGGGCGGACAGAGAGGTACCGGCTGTGACGCTGCCCACAGTGCCGGAGCCGCTGTGAAGCGTAACGGTGGTACCGCTTGTGACGGCGCCGATATCGTTGGCGTTGGGATTCGCCGCCGTACCGATGGTGACGGTGGTGCCGGCCTCGACCGTTTCGCCGGAAGCGGTGGCGATGCTGCCGCTCCCTGTACTGTAAATGGTGACGCTGGTGACAGCGTCTATGCTGCCGATCGTACCGGAGTTATGGTTGTAGGCCGGAACGCCCTCCGTGCTGCTGTCGCTCTGCCCCACGCGTACGCTCGTGGATGTAGCCGTAAGGCCGCCGATTTTTCCGGTATTGCGGTAGACGTTGACAGAGGTGCCGGTGAGGTCGCCGATCGTGCCGGAGTTGCCCACCTGCCCGGCGGCAGTGCTCTCGATCCTGTTACTGCTACCGACGTTGACGCTATTGCCGGAGGATGTCACATTGCCGATGGTACCCGCATTGCCATAGAGGTTTACGGCGCCTCCGGCCTCGATTGTGCCGATGGTAGCAGAGCCGTTGTAGACGCTGACGCCGCCGTCGGTGTCAATATCGCCCACATCACCGGCATTGGCGTTGGCAGCCGCGCCGATGGTGACGGTGCTGCCTGCGGTGACGTTGCCCGCGGAACCAGATTCGCCGTTATAGACACTGACCGTGGTACCGGCCGTAATGTTGCCCACCGCATTCTGGTTCGGCACAGTGGAAGTGCCGATGGTGACGGTGGTGCCGGCTGCAATGGTCTGGCCCTCAGAGGCTGCCACGCTGCCGGACTGCACATCGCCGCTATAGACGGCCACGGTGGTGGCGGCGTCCACACTGCCGACCGTACCGGAGTTGACGTTATAAGCCGCATAGGCGGCACTGTCTCCCTGGCCGATGCGAATGGCGCCGGTAGTAGATTTCAGGTTACCGATTTTCCCGGTATTGCGGTAGACGTTGACAGAGGTGCCGGTGAGATTGCCGATCGTGCCGGAGTTGCCCACCTGCCCGGCGGCATTGGCTTCAGTTTTATTGCTGCCGCCTACGTTGACGCTGTTGCCGGTGGACGTCACATTGCCGATGGCGCCCGCGTTGCCATAGAGGTACACGGTGCCGGCGGTGTCGATGGCGCCCAGGTTGGCGCCTCCATTGTAAACTGTGACGTTGCCGGTTGCGGAAATATCGCCCACATCACCGGCATTGGCGTTGGCAGCCGCGCCGATGGTGACGGTAGTACCGGCGGTGACGCCGCCTACGGAACCATTTTCACCGTTATAGACGTTGACCGCGGCGTCGGTAGTTATGTTGCCCACCGTATTCTGGTTTGGCACAGTGGCAGTACCGATGTTGACGTTACTGCCGGCTGTAATGGTCTGGCCGGCAGAGGCCGCCACGTTGCCGGACTGCACATCGCCGCCATAGAGGTACACGGTGGTGGCGGCATCCACGCTGCCGATCGTACCGGAGTTGACGTTATAAGCCGCATAGGCGGCACTGTCTCCCTGGCCGATGCGAATGGCGCCGGTCTGTGCGGTCAGGTCTCCGATTGTGCCGGTGTTGCGGTAAATGGTAATAGTATTGGCGGCCGTGATGCTGCCAATCTCGCCCTCGTTGCCCACTTCCGTTGTGGCAGTGGTTATGTTGCTCTTGCCCAAAGTTACCGTACCTGCGGAGTTCACGTCGCCAATCTTGGCGTTCGCACCGATGTTATAAACGGTCAGGGTGCCGGTACCGGTATGGTTGATCCTGCCGATGGTCCCGTAGTTCGTGATGGTAGCGCTGGCGGCGGTGACGGTGAGCGTACCGTCCGCGCTGAGGGAGACGCCCTCATTCACCGTAATGTTACCGGTGGCGTAGGTATCGCCGGACATGTCGGCGCTGACCGTGCCGCTGACCAGGGTACCCAGGCTGGTGCCGGCGCTCGCGCCCTCGGGCAGAATCACCGCAGTCTTGTTCTCCTGCGCCGCGATGGAGAAGGTCACGGTGTTTGCAAGGGCGGACAAATCAACCGTATTTCTAGCATCAGTGGTGGCGGTAGAGGCCACGGAAACGGAACTCAGATTCTCGCCCGTCGCCTTTAGATAGAAGGTGTGGTTGGCGACGGAGATAACCGCGCGCTCACCCGTAAAATTCACGGTGACGGCATCCGTCTCAGCGTTTGTACCAATGTTGTTGCCGATGGTCAGGGCCTGGGCAACGGAAATGCTGCCGGTGTACTGACGGGCGGAGCCGTTTTGGCCGCTCAGGGTCAGCGCGCCGGTACCATTATGGATGATGGCCCCGGACATGGGATTGCCGTTATTCGTGATGGAGGTGGTGCTTGTGGCGCTGTTGTTCACCACGTTGCTGTAAATGGTATGACCGGCGCCGTTGGTGATGGAGATGCTGCCGGTCGCAGAGGAAATGGTGTTGCCGGCAGACTCTGTGCCGAGGACGCCGCTATTATAAATCGTTACGCCGCCGGTAGCCGCAAGGTCCCCGGTAACGGTACCGGTAAAGTAGTACGAGGCGTTGCTGCTGCCAAGGGTCACGCTGCCGGAGGCCGTGATATTGCCCACGCTGCCGGCGAAGAGGTTAGGATTGTTACCCAGGATCAAATTACCCACAACGTTAATGGAGTCGATCCGGGTCATGCCCGCAGGATCCAATATTGTCAGGTTGCCGTTTGCTTCTACGGCGGAGAGCGTCACGGGATGCTCACCGGAAATGGTGACGGTGGCGGCACTGTTAACCACCAGTTTGGAACCGGCGGGATAGGTGTTGCCGTTTACTGTGATCTGCCCGTTTTCATCCGCTGTCAGGGTGGCGTTGCCGCTGATGGTGATGACCGAGACGCCTTCTCCGGCAGTGGCGTTGACCAGCCTGTTGCTGTCCGCGCGGATGGTACCCACGTCAACCGCGGTGTAACCGCTGACGGTGGGCGCTTCGATGGCGCCGACGGTATTATAGTTGGGGTACGAAACTGTGCCAAGGGTGACCGAGGTACCGGCTGTGACGGTCCCTTCCGCCGCCACGCTGCCGGACGGTACATGGCCGCTATGGATGGTCACAGTAGTGGCGGCGTCTACGCTGCCGATCGTACCGGAGTTAGCGTTATATGTACGGATGGCCTCTGTGGCGTTGTTGCCCTGACCGATGGACACGGAAGTAGTCTGTGAGGTCAAATCTCCGATGGTACCGGTGTTGCGGTAGACGGTGACGGAGGTACCGGCGGTGAGGCTGCCGATTTCGCCCTCGTTGCCCACCTGCCCGGCGGCATTGGCTTCGGTCTTATTGTAGCCGCCCACGGAGATGCTCGCGCTGGAGGTCACATTTCCGATATCGCCTGCGTTACCGTAGAGATTTACGGTGCTGCCGGCCTCGATTGTGCCAATGATGGCAGAGCCGTTGTAGACGTTGACGCCGCCGTCGGTGTCAATATCGCCCACCTGCCCGGCGTTGGGGCTGGTAGAGGCGCCGACGGTGACGGTGCTGCCGGCGGTAACGGTGCCTACGGAACCGGTTTCGCCGTTATAGACACCGACTGTGGTGCCGGCCGTGATGTTGCCCACGGCGCTCTGGTTCGGCGCGGCGGCGGAACCGATGCTGACGGAGGTATTCGCTTCCAAGTCGCCGATGGCGGCACCCTCGGCGCCATAGATGGTGATGGAAGAGCCGGCCTCGATTTTACCAATGTTGTTCCGGTTCGGCACAGAAGCCGTACCGACGGTGACGGTAGTGCCGGATTTGACGGTCTGGCCTTCGGCGGCGGCCACGCTGCCGGCCACATCGCTATAGACGGCCACGGTGGTGGCGGCATCTACGCTGCCGATCATACCGGAGTTGAGATTGTAGCCTGCCAGCTCGGCGTTGCTGTTGTTGCTCTGACCGATGGTTACGGAGCTGGCCTGCGCGGTCAGACCTCCGATCGTACCGGTGTTGCGGTAGACGGTGACGGAGGTACCGCCTGTGATGTCTCCGATTGTACCCTCGTTGCCACACCGGACGATATTACTGCTGCTGCCGCCCACATTGACCGCGCCG
The DNA here is from genome assembly GCA_900551265.1 of uncultured Eubacteriales bacterium. Lineage (GTDB taxonomy): Bacteria > Bacillota > Clostridia > Oscillospirales > QAMX01 > Allobutyricicoccus > Allobutyricicoccus pentlandensis. The sequence continues at coordinate 15,958 of URVL01000022.1, forward strand.
CCATACGAGACGACGTTGCCCATGGAGCCGGTGTTTTCATAGAGATTGATGCCCATGAGGTTGGTTACGTCGCCCATGGTGCCGTAGTTATAGAGGTTCAGGGTATTGGAGGTATTTACCTCCAGTCTGCCCATACGGGCGCCCGGCAGGATATAAAACGTGGCGGCACTGCTGTTTGCCGGAAGAATCAGGTCGCCAATCTCCCCGGCCAGCTGAGCGGCCTGGATACTGCCGTACTCGCCCAAAAGCGCCGGCGTGGAGATGGAGAACGGCCCGGTGAGCGTATAGTTGACGTCATTCTGCGCGCCCACCAGGGTTCCCACATAGAGCAGGCGATCGGGATCCGTGGCCTGCAGGATGGCGCGGGAAGTATCGTTGTTCGAGAGGATCAGGGTTGGTTCGGTTTCCTGCAAACTGTAGTTGAGTATTTTGCCCACTACGCCGCCCACACTGGCGGCGGTGGCTCCCGGAGCCACGGTAATACCCTGGATGGAGCCCGACACCGTGTTGCCCGCCAGATAGATGCCCGGGCCCTGGAAACAGACGCCCAGGATACCGCCAAAGTTACCCGAACCGGAGGTGACCGTACCGGTGATGGAGCCGGAGAAGGTGCAATTCGTCAGATACAGCGGGAGGGTGCGGATCAGCGTGGACGTGCCGTCCATATATACGCCGCCCACAATGCCGGCGGAGCCGCGCTCTCCGTCCAAATTGCCGCTGATGGACCCGGAGAAGGTGCAGCCTGTCACCAAACTGGTTGTCGTAGCACCTTTCTTCGCGTCCACAATGCGCAGGTTGGACACGATGCCCGCCGCGCGGTGCATGCTGGCATAGATGGCGGAATCGGAGAAGCAGCTGTCGATGACTATGCTTCCCGCACGGCCGGCAATGGCCGCCGCGCCGGAAATGCCGTTGACATTGCCGCCCCGTACCTCAATATTGTAGAATGTGGTGTTGACCGCGTAGGCCGCCACAGCGCCGATCTGCTCGATCACGTCGCTGGCGACAGTCTGTGTAATCTGGGGATTTTGAATCACCAGGTTGCGCACGATGGCGGAAAAGACCCGGTCGTGGCTGATGCCGGTTACATAATCTGTGAAGACCGTACCGGCGGCGTCCCCGATGTAACTGCCCCTGGTGAAGTAGAACAGGGGCTTGGTCATACCGGTTATGGTATAACCGCCGCCGTCGTACACGCCGCCGAAGTTGGCGGTGATATAGCCGGTGGCCCTGTCAAACCTGCTGGAGGAGGAGAGGTCCAGAGGTCCCATCTGCCGGTAATGGTAGGTCTGGGGCAGAGCCTCCAGCCCGTTCCAGTATTCAATGTAGTTGATGTAATAAAGGTCGTCGGCGTTCCATATCTGGAACGGGTCCGACACTGTGCCACTGCCTTGCAGGTAGCTCATGGCGTCGCTGATCGTGACGTCGGTATACATATCCGGCGACGACAGGACGTCTTCTTCCGCCAGCGCTGTCCCTGGCAGAAGAGCCATCAGCATGCATATGGCCAAAAATGATGCCAAAAGCCGCTTTTTCATGTAAGTGCCTCCTTGCTTGATGGCCGGGTTTTGCCGCGGCTGTTTAAACACACAGGGGAACGTCGTGTACCTGTGCAGATACTGCTCCTGCCGTACCTCCTCTTTTGTCACAAAATCAACATTTTGCCGCAGCAGGTAAGCCGGCGCTTCTCTTAAACTGTGTATTAATAAAAAAAGAATATCATAAATTTCGACAAAACGCAAGATATTCCCTGATTTGAGAGAAAAAAACGCGCTGTAAAAAGCAAGCCCTGTTTTGCGGCTTGCTTTGTCATGCCCAAATGAGGCGGTTGCTCAGATGCATTTGGAATCATTTTCTTCGGACCTGCGTGTGGGTCTATGTAGCAAAAGGACAAAATGTTGATTTTGTCTTATGAGATCAGGCGCATTTTCTCCAGCGTCCGGCTGTGTTCCGTTCCGGAGGTAACCAGGTAGATCCGGGTTGTCTCGATGGAACTGTGGCCCAGCACATCTGCCAGACGGACAATTTCCTTACACACCTGGTAAAATGTTTTGGCAAAGAGGTGCCGCAGGTTGTGGGGAAATACCTTGGAGGGCGCCACCCCCGCATGACGGCACAACCCTTTCAGCTCCGCCCATACTTGACGGCGGCCGATCTCCTTCCCGCTTTTGGTGCGGAAAATCGCGCCGGAGACGATTCCCTCTCCCCTGGCGTATTTCAGCAGTTTGCGGCAGAGCTTGGCAGACAGCAGAATGACGCGGATTTTTCCCTTCAGGGCGATTTCCGCCCTGCCCCGACGGGCGGCATCCACCGTGAGATATGGAACCTCGGAAACCCGGATGCCCGTGGCGCAGATGGCCTCCATCAGCAGCGCCAGACGTTCACGTCCCAACGTCCGCGCTGCACAGAGCAGCCGGTCATATTCCCGGCGGGTCAGTTCCCGGCGTGAGTCCCGGAAGAGCCGGCGCTGAATTTTCAGGAACTTCACCCGGAATCCCTCCCAGCCTAAAAAGCGGAAGAGACCGTTGAGGGCGGCCAGCATGGAGTTGACCGTCACCGGCGCGTAGCCCTTCGCAAGAAGGACACCCTTCCATTCCGCCGCCAGCTCCTTCGTAACGGGCCTGCCGCTTAACCACTGTAAAAATGCTTTTGCATCCCGCAGGTACTTTGCTACCGTGCCTGCACTGCGCTCCTCAGCAAGCAGATGCCGCCCATAGGCGTCGATTTGCTGCATGGTCAATCTGTAGCTCTTCATCTGGAATACCCTCCGTCTGTAAAAAGTAACATTCCTATTTTACCGCGTAGCCGTCGGGCTATACAGGCGGATACCGTGCGTTACATAAGGAACGCGTCGAAAATAAGACAAACAGGGCGGGAGGCTGACATGCGGCCTCCCGCCCTGTTTGTATGAAAGCTGTATGCAGCCGTCTCCGGCTGACCTGTCGAACGGACGATTATTCGTTGCAACCGCCTGCGGCAAGCCTGCGTCCGAGCGCCTCCGCGCGCGCCAAATCTTCCGGAAATACCGTCTCATGGCGGCGGCGCTTTGCCGCTGCGTCAAACAGATCGGAGACATATTTGCTGTAATCGTCAAATTGCAGCGTGTCCGTTGCGGTCAGAACCTCCGTGGGGCCGAAGAACCGTTTCATCGTAGCTGCGAGCTGTGAAAACAGCGGCTCGTACTGCGCGTCCGACGGTACGTTCATGGTAAATACCAGCCCGACGGGAATACGCTTTTTGTATTTCACGGTGCGCGCCTTATCGTAAGAAAGTCCGGGAAACCACAGGCGTTCAAAGAAAGACCGCGTCTGACCCGTTACATCGCCAAAGTAAATGGGAGAACCCACGAGCAGCGCATCCGCCTCCAGAATCCGGTTCAGTACGGGCGTGAGTGCATCCTGCGCCGCGCAGCGCGCAGCCGCGCCCACGCGCTGGCAGGCAAAGCAGCTCCGGCAGCCTTTAAAGTCAAGCGCATAGAGGTTAACGGTTTCGACCTCGGCGCCGGCTTCCCGCGCACCGTTTGCCGCCGCCTCCAGCATGGCGGCCGTGTTCCAGCCGCGCAGGCGCGGCCCGCCGTTTACAATCAATAGTTTCATAACATGCCGTCCTTTTAGTCTTCAAATTTCTCCCATTTCCGATCCTCGCCGGGACAGACCGTTCCTCTCTTCGCCGCGCGCGCCTGCACATAGCAGCCGCATTTGACACAGGTGTACAGAAGCCGGTGCGGGCAATCCGCACAGAGGGCGAGCCGCGCCTCGTAAACTTCCGGCGGCACACGCACCTCGGCGGGCAGTTTTTCAAGATAGCGGTCAAGCGCTTCCGCCAGTTCCCGCTCTCCCACTGGGATTTCCAGACATTTTCGGCAGAGCACGGGCGCGCTATCGTACAACCTGACCGTATCTTCCATGTTTTTTTTGCCTCCTCTTTGTTGCATTACAGATAGTTGCATGGTATAGTACTACTATCAAACGCATTCCCGCCCGGCGCTTTATACCGCACTCATTAAATCACATTTTTCAGATAAAATCAAGGCCGGGCCCATCAACATTATTAAAGGAGGCTATCTATGCGTTACGTTGTCAATCCCACCATGCGCGGCGCTTACATCCACCCCGAAGTGTACGGTAACTTTTCCGAACATCTCGGCCGTTGTATTTATGACGGCGTTTATGTCGGTGAAAACTCCAAAATTCCAAACGTCAACGGCATGCGTACCGACATCGTCGAGGCACTGCGCCGTATGAAGCTTCCCGTTCTGCGTTGGCCGGGCGGCTGCTTTGCCGATGAATATCACTGGCGCGACGGAATTGGCCCGAAAGAGTCCCGTAAGAAAATGATTAATACGCACTGGGGCGGCGTTGTGGAGGATAATTCCTTCGGCACGCATGAATTTTTTGAGCTTTGCCGCCAGATCGGCTGCCAGCCGTACGTTAACGGCAACGTGGGTTCCGGCACCGTGCAGGAGATGCAGGAGTGGATTGAATATATGAATTCCCCTGCCATTTCACCCATGGCGAACCTCCGCCGCGAAAATGGGCAGGACGAGCCATGGGGACTCAAGTATTTCGCCGTCGGAAACGAAAACTGGGGCTGCGGCGGTAATATGACGGCCGCGCACTATGCCGACGAATACCGCCGTTATGCGACCTACGTCCGCAATTACACCGATCAGAAGATTTATAAAATTGCCTGTGGCCCCGGCGTACATCCTTACCATGAGTGGACCCGCACGCTGATGGAGCAGGCCGGCAATATGATGAACGGCCTGTCCCTGCACTACTATACGTTCCCGAATCTTGGCGTTGAAGGCTTTACGTCCAAAGGCAGCGCAACGGACTTTACCGTAGACGAGTATTACCGCACGCTCGCCAAAGCGCATTATATTGAGAGATTAATCCATGAAAACGGCGCGGTGATGGATTTGTATGATCCGGACGCCAATGTCGGATTGATTGTGGATGAGTGGGGCACCTGGTACGATGTCGAACCCGGTACGAACCCCGGCTTCCTTTACCAGCAGAGCACCATGCGCGACGCGCTGGTCGCCGGTATTTCGCTGAATATCTTCAATAAAGCCGCCCGCCGCGTCCATATGGCGAATATTGCGCAGCTGATTAACGTTCTGCAGGCCGTGATCCTGACGGACGGCGAAAAGATGCTGCTTACGCCGACCTATCATGTCTTTGAGATGTTCAAAGAGCATCAGGGCGCGCACCTGGTCGAAAGCGCCGTTGCCACGCCGTACTTTGAGCGCGGAGATGTCGCCCCGGCCGCTACGGGCCGCCGCCGTGTACCCCTGGCCCCGTACCGTACGCCGTACATTACGGAGTCTGCATCCGTCGCCGATGACGGCAGCATTACCGTCACGATTGCAAACCTCTCCGCCGATACGCCCGCGCCGATCGAAATGCGCCTGGACGCCGTCTCGGCAAAACTTACGGAGGCTCGCATTCTCACCGGCGACATCCATGCGAAAAATGAATTTGATACGCCGGATGCCGTGCATCCCGTCGCGTTTGACGGTGTGCGCGTAGAAGCAGCCGCGAATGGCACGGAGGTCACCTACACGCTCCCTGCCTGTTCCGTTGCGGTTTTGCGTTTTGAAGCGTAACGGATGACCGGTAAACGGCCCGCCAGTGTTTCCTCCGGCGGGCCGTTAT
>URVL01000023.1 GCA_900551265.1 uncultured Eubacteriales bacterium
TGACGTTGGGGGACAGGACGGAGTTCTCCACCGTCCCCTCCAGGTCGCTGCCCCGGTTGAAGGCGCTGTGGCTGATCTGGCAGCGGCGGCCCAGGAAGGCCGGCGGCGCGTTGACGGACCGGGCGTAGATGGGCCAGGACTCGTCCAGCAGGTCCAGGCCGGACTCCGGGGAGAGCATATCCATATTGGCGTCCCACAGGGACTCCAGGGTCCCCACGTCCTTCCAGTAGCCGCTGAAGCGGTAGGCGGCCATCCGCTCTCCGTCCCCCAGCATGGCGGGGATGACGTTCTTGCCGAAGTCGTTCTCCGAGTTGGGATCGGCCTCGTCCTCCTCCAGATACCGCCGCAGGGTCTGCCAGGTAAAGACATAGATGCCCATGGAGGCCAGATTGCTCTTGGGCTCCTTGGGTTTTTCCGCAAACTCCGTGATCATGTCGGCCTCGTCCACGTTCATGATGCCGAAGCGGGACGCCTCAGACCAGGGCACTTCCATGACGGAGATGGTGCAGGCGGCCCCGGCGGCCTTGTGGCGCTCCACCATCTCGGAGTAGTCCATCTTGTAGATGTGGTCGCCGGTGAGGACCACCACATACTCGGGGTCGTACAGGGAAATGAAGCCGATGTTCTGGTAGATGGCGTTGGCGGTGCCCTTGTACCAGGTGCCGCCCTTGCTGCCCATATAGGGCGGCAGGATGTGGACGCCGCCGGTGGTGCCGTCCAGGTCCCAGGGCACGCCGCTGCCGATGTAGCTGTTCAGCTCCAGGGGCCGGTACTGGGTCAGCACGCCCACCGTGTCGATGCCGGAATTGGTGCAGTTGGACAGGGGAAAGTCGATGATGCGGTACTTGCCGCCGAAGGGCACGGCGGGCTTGGCCATGTCGCCGGTGAGAACATACAGCCGGCTCCCCTGGCCGCCGGCCAGCAGCATGGCGATGCACTCTTTCTTCTGCATATACTCAAAACCTACCTTCCACTTTAGTATGACAGTTTGTTTTATGTCTTAACGCTTATCATAACGGGTGTGCCAGATTTCACCGGCATACTCGCGTATGGTCCGGTCGCTCGAGAAAAACGCGGATTTTGCAATGTTTACCAAAGATATGGCGCCCCACTTTACCGTATCGGTATAAATGCCGTCGAGACTGTGCCAGGCCTTCATATAGGCGTCAAAGTCGCGCAGGACAAAATACTCGTCGTTGTGCTGCAACAGGGCGTCGTAAATACCCCAAAAGTCACATCCGCTGTTTTTAAAGAAGCCGTTGATGAGCTGATTGGTAATGGTTTCAAGGCGCGGATCCTTCCGGCATTCCTCGGAAGCGCTGTATCCGCCGTTGATATAATACTGCATGGCCTCGTCTGCGGTAAGGCCAAAAATGGTGATATTGTCGTCACCCACGAGGTCCCGAATCTCCACATTCGCGCCGTCCAGCGTGCCAAGCGTGATGGCACCGTTCATCATAAATTTCATATTGCCGGTGCCGCTGGCCTCCTTACCGGCGGTGGAAATCTGTTCGCTGATATCGGCGGCAGGATAGATAAGCTGCGCGTTTGACACACAGAAGTTTTCCAAGAATACCACGCGGATCTTCTTACTAACCACCGGATCGGCATTTACCACATCCGCAACGCTGCCTATAAATTTAATGACTTCCTTTGCAAAGGCATAGCCCTGCGCCGCCTTGCCGGAGAAAATAAACGTATAGGGATTTATGGCAAGATCAGGATTCTCTTTCAATCGGTTATAAAGGTCCAGCACTTTAAATGCATTTAAAAGCTGGCGCTTATACGCATGAATCCGTTTCACCTGGATATCAAACACAGACTGCGGATCAATCATGACCCCGGAGGTGCGGTAGATATAATTTGCCAGCCGCACTTTATTTTCCTGCTTTACTTCGCGCAGGCGCTGCAGGAACGCCGTGTCCGTGCGGAAATCAAGCAGGCTCTCCAGTTCTGTCATATCTTCAATCCAGTCGTCTCCTATGGCGTCTGTGATCAGCCGCGTCAGGGCCGGGTTCGACTGTACCAGGAAACGGCGGTGGCTGACGCCGTTTGTCTTATTATTGAACTTCTCCGGGGAAAGCTTATAAAAGTCGCGGAACACGGACTCTTTTAAAATCTCCGTATGCAGCGCCGCCACACCGTTGACCGAATGGCTCCCGATAATGGACAGGTTCGCCATACGCACCTCATTATCCCACAAAACAGCGGTAGAGCAGAGAATATCGTGTCCGTTTCCGCCCGCTTTTAAAAGGGACTCCCGCCAGCGGCGGTCAATCTCCTCAACGATCATATAAACGCGGGGCAAAAGACTGCGAAACAGCTCAATCGACCACTTTTCCATAGCCTCGGGCAGGATGGTGTGGTTCGTAAACGACATGGTGCGTGTCGTAATGTCCCATGCGTCGTCCCATTCAAGGCCCTCCTCGTCTATGAGGATACGCATGAGTTCCGGTATGCAAAGCGTCGGGTGCGTGTCATTTGTGTGGACGGAAACGTGATCCGGGAATTCTCGCCAGGCATCCAGCCCATACTGCGCCTTATACTGCCGGATAATCGACGCCATACCGGCCGCCACGAAAAAGTACTCCTGTTTCAAACGCAGCGCGCGCCCGGCCCCCAAAGAGTCATCCGGATACAGAATGCAGGTGATGGCCTCGATGTCGTTGCGTTCCTTCATTGCCAAGCTGTAATCTCCGCGGTTAAACGCGTCAAGATCCACACGTTCACGCACAGGCAGCGCGCGCCACAGGCGCAGTACGTTCACGTCGCGGCCGCCGTAACCGACAATCGGCACGTCGTAGGGCACAGCGTTGACGCTTAAATAGTCTTTATGTTCAAACGTCATCTTTCCGTCGCGGAACTGGCGGTCTACATACCCGCCAAAGCGGACGATGACAGACTCATCGGGCTTGGCAAGTTCCCACGGATAGCCATTCTCCAGCCAGGCATCCGGCTCTTCGACCTGATAACCGTTTTCAATCCTCTGGCGGAACAGACCGAACCGGTAGCGAATTCCCATACCCACGCCCGGCACGCCGAGCGCCGCCATGGAATCCAGAAAGCATGCGGCCAGGCGTCCCAGGCCGCCGTTTCCAAGGCCGGGATCGGCCTCCATGGCCGCCAGCTCATCCAGGCTTTCGCCCAGATCTTCAAGACCCTCGGCAACGATGTCGCGTATGCCAAGGTTGATGAGGTAATTTTCAAGCAGCCGTCCGACCAAGAACTCCATGGAAAAATAGTAGACCTTTTTCTCGTGGCCCACTGCGTGACGCTGCGATGTTTCCGTACGGATGGAAGACGCGATACCCGATACCAGACGCACCAGATTATCGTATTTCTCCAGTTTCGTACAATCCTTCAGCGGTTTTGCATAGGTCTCAATCAGTCCGCGCGTATATTCTATTTTAAAGTCTTCTTTTCCTGCAAACATGTAGGTGTCTCCTCCTGTTTTCTGACTCGTTTGAGGATTGTGCCGCCGATGGGCGGTACTGTGATCTCGATCGAATAGGGCTGGCCGTGGAAGGGGATGGGCTGCGCCTGCACCGGCGCTTCGTTCACCTTTCCGCTGCCTCCAAAAGCCGTATGATCGGATGAAATCAATTCGCGGTAATACCCGGGCCTCGGCACGCCGATTCGATACTGCTCATACGCCTGCACGCCGAAATTCAACACCGCGACCATTGTAATACGCCCGCTCGCCGCGCGGCGCACAAAACTCAGGATTCCCTGTTCAGCATTGTCCGCGTCAATCCAGGAAAATCCCTGCCAGCTGTGATCGCAGCTCCAAAGCGCCTTTTCCTTCACATACACATGATTCAGCGCGCGAATAAACGCCTGATGGTTCCGGTGGCTCGCATAGTCCAGCAGAAACCACTCGAGCTCATCGTAATACCGCCACTCAATGAATTGTCCAAATTCATTGCCCATAAAATTCAGCTTCCCGCCCGGATGCGTCATCTGATACATGGCAAGCAGGCGGAGCCCGGCAAACTGCCGCCAGTAATCGCCCGGCATACGCCCGATGAGCGAGCACTTGCCGTGAACCACTTCATCGTGTGAAAGCGGCAGAATAAAATTTTCATGAAAGGCATACATCATGGAAAACGTGAGCATATTGTGACAGCCGGGCCGGTAAGGGAAGTCGACAGACATATACTTCAGTGTATCGTTCATCCAGCCCATATCCCACTTATAGTGGAAGCCAAGTCCCCCGTCCTCCGGCGGTGCGGTGACGAGCGGCCAGGCGCTGCTCTCCTCGGCAACCGTAAAGGCGCCGGGGAAATACTGGCCCACCATATGCGCAAACTCCTGCAAAAACGACACGGCGTCCAGATCCTCTTCGCCGCCATTTTTATTATATTTCTTCTCACCCGGATTCTCTACACCAAAGTTTAAATACAGCATGCTGCTGACGCCGTCGACGCGAATGCCGTCCACGTGATACCGGTCAAGCCAGAACATGGCGTTTGAGAGCAGGAAGCTGCGTACCTCGCTCCGCCCGAAGTCAAACTTATAGGTGCCCCACTGCCGGTGGTCGTCCTTTTCGTACAGCCTTTCGCCGTTAAAACGTCCCAGTCCGTGGCTATCGCGGCAGAAATGGCCCGGCACCCAATCCAATATCACGCCAATACCGGCGCGGTGTGCACAGTCAATCAGGTACATAAGATCCTGCGGCGTGCCGTAGCGGGATGTCGCCGCGTAATAACCGGTAACCTGATAGCCCCAGGATCCGTCGAACGGATGCTCCATCACCGGAAGCAGCTCCATATGGGTATACCCCATATCCCGCACATACGGGACAAGCGTTTCGGCCAGCTCACGATAGGTGTAAAACTGCTCGATATCCTGCGTATCGTCGTTCGTCTCCCGCTCGTCCTGGCGCGGGTGCTGCCGCCAGGAGCCCAGGTGGACCTCATAAATATTCTTCGGCTGCCGGAAATGATCGGTACGCATACGCTTTTCCATCCAGCGTCCGTCGCGCCAGTTGTAGTCAAGTTCATGGACGATGGACGCCGTACAGGGACGCTGCTCCGCATAAAAGGCAAAAGGATCGGCCTTATAAAGCTGTTCGCCGACAGACGTCTCAATCAGGTACTTATAGCGCATACCCTCTATGATGCCGGGAATAAAACCTGTCCAAACGCCCGTACTGCCGACAGGCGCAAGCGCGTAGCCGTCCTCTTGCCATCCGTTATAGTCGCCGACGACGCGCACACTGCGCACGCCCGGCGCCCATACCGTAAACCGCACGCCGTCCGTTCCGTTTTCCGCGCCCGGGTGCGCGCCAAACGTATGATAGGCGTGATAATACTTGCCCTCGTTAAAAAGATACAGGAGATCCTGATTCAGCGTGACGGATGTTTCATTGGCTTTCATGGCAGATCCCTCTCTTTCCAAAGTATCGGGCGCTCAGCCCGGAAAACGCCGTATGCAGGCATGTATTTCAGCCGCGCGCAGAGCGCGGACAGGAAACCCAAACATAAATGCAGATACAGACTCGATTTCAGGGCAAACCCGGCGGCTTTTTGCCGCTTAGTCCGTCCTAATTATACCATATCGCACACTTCTTTGAAAGGGGCAGTTCAATTTTTTTGCGATAGCGTCAAAATTTTGGCGAATTTTACGTGCAAAAATCAGGTTCCGACGGTTTTTTACGCTGCGATGCCAAAAAACCAGGCGCTTTCGCGAAATTGCGAGAAAACACCGGGGTAAAAAGCCGGTCTGAACGATAAATTTTCAAAAAGCTTTTCATGGAAGCCGCCCGTGCGGCAGGCATAAAGACTCTATCTAACGTACGGACTGTATATTTTACAATTGCTTTCCACGCCGTCTTGCCGGGATACGTCAGATGCATGCAGGACAGGCGCTCTTTCGGGTCTCGATAGCGCCTGCGCCCCCGTTTGTAACGGGGGCGCAGGTTTAGCTTATTTCAAATCCAGATGATAAACGCCTGTTGAAGCGGTGATGAACAGTCCCGTACCGTCAAAACACAGGTTTGCGGCGATTTCCGGCATGCGAATCAGCCCGAGCAGATTCCCCTCAGGTGCAATCACGGAAATACCGCCGGGCCCTGCGACAAAAATGGTGCCGTCGGCCCGTACACGCATCCCGTCGGGCAGGCCGGGGCCCATACCTTTTGTAAACTGCACAAGGACACGGCGCGCACGGGTCGCCAGGTTCAGCGCATAAAGGCGCAGCTCACGCGAATCGATGAGATAGAGCGTCTGCTCGTCCGGCGAGAGCGCCAGACCGTTCGGCCACGGCAAGTCCCGGCAGACAGGCGAAAGTTCCCCATCCTCCAGGCAAAAAACAAAGCTTCTGCCCAGTTTTCTCCCCTCGAACTCACGCACATAGGGGTCGGAGAACCAGATCCGTCCGCGGCTGTCCTCAATGACATCATTCGTACCGTTTAAGCGCACGCCGTGGAAGGCGTTCACCAGCGTTTCGCCGCTTTCCACGTCCACAATCGCATGGAGGTTACTCGCGCAGCCAAGGATCCGCCCATGCCGCGTCAGGGTCATGCCGATGGTGCGGTGCGAATCGTCCGTCACGAGCGTGACGGCGCCACCGTCATAGCGATAGATGCGGTCGCGGTAAAAGTCCGTAAAATAGCATACGCCGTCACGGCAGACCGGGCCCTCCGTGAACTGAAAGCCATCCGCCAATTTTTGCAGCGGAGCGGCAGGGTCAAGAATATGATACAGTTTTTCGTCAAAAACGGTCAGTTCCATGAAATCGGCCTCACATCGTCGGGTCGTTCGTTATAGAAGAGGGACTGGGGCGGCGGGAAGATACGGTCAATCTCCGCAAGCACATCGTCGGTCAGTTCAATTTCGACGGAACGGAGCATTTCCTCAAAATCCTGCAACGTCGCCGGACCGATAACAGGCGCGGTGACAGCCGGATGGTGCATTTCCCACGCAAGCGTGACGTTTGCAACGCTTTCTCCCAAGTCATGGCAAAGTTTTGCGTATTCGGTCAGTTGTGGGCGGTATTTCTCCAAATCGGCGGTTGCCTCATAGGAGAGCGGGCGGTTCGGCTCGAGAATGTCATAGCCGAGCAGGCCGCGCTGCAGCGGGCTGTAGAGCGTCACGCCGATACCCTGGTCGATACAGCACGGGAACGCCTCGAGTTCCGCCGCACGGCGGAGCATGTCATAGCGGTGCTGCTCACACGCCAGACCCATGAAGTTACGGCGGCGCGCAGCCTCCTGCGCCTTCATGAGCTCCCAGCCGGCAAATTTTGACGCGCCGACATAATAGACCTTGCCGGAACGGACGAGGCCCTCAAACGCCTCCCACAGTTCATCCCAATTGACGCTGCGGTCGACATTGTGCATCTGATAAAGCTCGATATGGTCCGTCTGGAGGCGCTGTAAGGAGCCCTCCGCGTGACGGCGGATCTTATAAAGCGACAGGCCCTCGGGGCGGTTCGGTCCGTCATAATCGTTATTATACATCTCGCGGCCGACCTTCGTGCCAAGAATCACTTTTTCACGGCGGCCGCCGCCCAGTTTAAACCACTTGCCAATGATCTCTTCGCTAGTACCGGTCGTGCCGGAACCGTGGTTGCCGTATACATTGGCGCAGTCGAAAAAGTTCACGCCCGCATCCAGCGCGGCGTCCATGATCTTGAAAGCTTCTTTTTCATTCGTAGTGGCCCAATTGCCATAGGGTTCGTCGCTGTAACCCCAGTTACCGGTACCAAGGCACAGGCGGCTGACCACCATGCCGGTACGTCCCAATTTTTTATACTTCATTTTTTCTCCCCTCACAGGCAAAGTATTTCAATCTATGGTATCATTATACACGATATGCACAGCCCGGTCAACTACATAGCCACATTTTTTTGGTGAGACTGCAACATTTTGATTGCCATATTCAGGCCGCTATGCTACAATAGTATCAAATCCAATGGTTAGGGATACTCGGTAATTCATGAAATCCTTTAAAAAGCCCACATGTATAAAAGAAGCCTTTCTTCGCTTTCCGCTCTTTTTAATGGAAGGCGCGCTGGGCGAACGCCTCAAGCGGGAGTATGGACTTGATATCTCGGGTGAGATTGCGATGGCGGGCCTGGTACGCACCCAGGCGGGACGGGATGCCCTCTTCGCACTCTGGCGGCAGTATGCCGCCACGGCCGCACGCCATCGCCTTCCTTTCCTTGCAACCACGCCAACGCGGCGGGCAAATTGTGCGCGGATGTCGTCGGTGGGGGAAGGCGCGGCGCTCCTTGCGGAAAACGTGACGTTTTTAAAAGAGACTCTGCACGGTATGGACGTCCGGTGGTATGCCGGAGGCCTGATGGGCTGCCGCGGCGACGCCTATACGGGAGAAGGCGCACTGGATACACGCGACGCGGAAGTCTTTCATGCCTGGCAGGCGGAAGCGCTTGCCGCAGCGGGCGCAGACTTTCTCATGGCCGGCATTATGCCAACGCTGCCCGAGGCCGCCGGCATGGCGCGCGCCATGGCAGCGACGGGCCTTCCCTACATCATCAGCTTCACGATTGAAAAAACCGGCCGTCTCATCGACGGTACGGCAATTTCAGACGCAATCGCCGCCATTGACCAGGCGGCGTCGCCCGCACCGCTTTTTTATATGGCAAACTGCGTACATCCGGCGAACGTGTACGCGGCGCTTTCGCAGCCTTTTAACCGTACGGATACCGTGCGGGAACGTTTTCTCGGCGTACAGGCGAACACATCCCCGCTCTCTTACGTGGAACTCGACGGCGCGGCGAACCTGCAAACGTCCGAGCCGGAAGCGCTGGCCGGCTGGATGGCCCGGCTCCGGCGCGAGATGGGCCTGCGCGTATTTGGCGGGTGCTGCGGTACGGACGCGCGGCATATGGACGCCATCGCGCGCGCCGTCACACGGGGATAGGCCGTAATACCACGGTTCTCATCGAAACAGGAACCGGCCGGCGCTTTCAGGGAAACGGTCCGCAGGGCGCGGCGAGTCAAGGCCGTATCGCAGGCAATTTGCTACATAGCGGCGCAATTTTATTCTTTTATAGCAGCATTGCATCAATTTAAAAAAGGAGAATCAACCATGATCCAGAACAAATTTTTCAGTGCGGAGCTGATTGCCCCCAAAACCTGGCGCATTACAAACTGCTTTGACAGCCATGCGCGCATGACGACCTATTCCTATCTGCTCGAAGGCGGCGAGCGCGCCATGCTGATCGACACGATGTTTGGTTACGGCAACCTTCGCGCCTTCTGCCGCGAGCTCACCGACCGTCCGGTCTTTCTCGTGAACACCCACTACCACGGCGACCATGCCGGCGGCAACTTCGATTTCGACGAGTGCTATATCCATGCCCTTGACATTCCCTACTTAAAGGGCATGATGGACGCGGTAAACGATCCTGCCGCATTCCAGAAAGCGCGCTATGAACAGATGAAAGCCGCCGCGCTGCCGGAGAACCGCGACAAGATCCTGCCGACGGACTTTTCCATGCCGCATCCGATGTTTATCTGGCCGGTTTGGGACGGCGATATGTTTGAGCTTGGCAACCGCCGGGTCGAGGTCATCCATGTTGGCGGCCATACGGCAGGCGAGGTCGTCCTGCTCGACCGTGCAACGCGCATCTGTATCACGGGCGACGCCTGTAATTCCAACACACTTTTAAATCTGCCGGGCTCCATCTCTGTGGAGGAATATCTCGAAAATCTTTACCATTTCAAAACCTTCCAGCCGGAATTCGACCGCTGTCACGGCGGACACGAAGATTTCGACGCCACCATCATCGACGAGGGCATTGAGCTGTGTCAGCGCGTCCTGGACGGCACGGACGAACACTGGGAAAGTGTGGGCCTGCGCGGCGGCCAGTGCTATTACGGTATGGAACGTCTCGCCCATGAGACGGCGCTCGGCACCAGACACGGCCGTCGCGATGGAAAGAGCTTTAATATCGCCTATCTCGCTGAAAATATCCGGAAAGCGCCAAAGCAGCTCCGGGTACTGTAAAGCCGCGCACTCTTGACAAAAAACCGGATCCGGCGCACAATAGAGGGTGATTGGCAATATGGAGGTTTGGTTATGAAACAGTGCATGGATGCGGAAAATTTGCATCGCCGGCTGAAAAAAATCATTGGACAGGTGAAGGCCGTCGATCGCATGGTGGACGAAGATGTCCCGTGCGAAGATATCCTGGCACAGATCAACGCTGCAAAGTCCGCGCTGCTTAAATGTGGGCAGGTCGTACTGGAGGGCCATATTCGCCATTGTGTCCGCGATGGGCTGGAGCACGGCGACGCCGACCAGACTATCGCAAGTTTCACCAAGGCGGTGGAGCGGTTTGCCAACTATCACTGATTGCAGGCGGCAAAAGGCCCGCCGGTTTCGCGCAGTACGTTTTAAAGAAAAATACATCCGTATCGTTTTGATACGGATGTATTTTTGAAAATGAGATTCAAAAGCCGCCGGCCCGCACACGGATATATGCGCCGGCGGTCTGACTTTTCTGATTACCCGGAGGTTTTCTTGTTGACAGCCTTCAAGATGAACACGCCCATTACCAAAATGGGAAAGAGCGTCCTGAAACTCAGAAATCCCACCGGATCTCCAAAATCAAGGTTTGCATCTATTAACAAGCCAACAAACCAGGCTGCTACCGTAGATAACACTGCGGCCAGATACATTTTGTCTGCTCCTTTCGTCGTATTTTTGGAAACGGCCGGCAAAAAAACGGTCAAAACCGGCGGCCGGCGGCAATACAATAAGTCTCACATGCAAAGTATACCACAAATGCATCCGTATCAACAGGTCTTTGAAAAAAATGTCGGACCGGTTTGTGTTCGGGGGAAGGCAGGATAAGGCGCAACACGGTTCTACGTTCCTCTCCTTTTTTTGATCTGGTCTCTTGACAACCTATACCCCTATAGGTATAATATTTTTATACGAAATCGAAATACATGGAGGTTGCCATGGATAAGCTTGAACGGTTTTTGGCGTGGGGCGGGGTCAAAAAAGACGTTGTC
This sequence comes from uncultured Eubacteriales bacterium, assembly GCA_900551265.1. Lineage (GTDB taxonomy): Bacteria > Bacillota > Clostridia > Oscillospirales > QAMX01 > Allobutyricicoccus > Allobutyricicoccus pentlandensis. Next base: position 10,991 of record URVL01000023.1, read on the forward strand.
TGTCTGGTTCTTTCCGGGATTGCGCTGATTATCAGCATTTTTCATCTTTTGCCGCTTCCCTTTGACGCGGCATGGGTTGCTATTATCCTGTGCGGTATTCCCATCATTCTGGAGGCGGTCATCGGGCTTGTCACTGCCTTTGATATAAAGGCGGACGTCCTTGTGTCCATTGCGCTCATCGCTTCCGTTGTCATCGGTGAGGATTTCGCCGCCGGCGAAGTGGCCTTCATCATGCAGCTCGGTGCGCTTCTGGAGGATCTGACAGTGGCAAAAGCGCGAGCGGGCATTGAAAAGCTCGTTCGTCTGACGCCACGCACGGCCAGGCTGATTCACAATGGACAGGAAACGGTTGTCCCGGCGGAGCAGGTTCGAGTGGGAGACCTGCTGCGCGTCCTGCCCGGCGAGACCATCGCGGTAGACGGCGTAATTCGGGCGGGGCAAACGTCCATCAACCAGGCTGTCATGACCGGGGAATCCCTGCCGGTGGACAAGGGCGTGGGCGACGAAGTGTCCAGCGGTACGGTCAACCAGTTCGGCTCGTTTGATATGGAGGCGACGAAGGTCGGAGAGGACAGCGCCATCCAGCGTATGATTCGCCTGGTTCAATCTGCCGACGCCGGCAAAGCAAAAATTGTCGGGCTTGCCGACAGATGGGCCACCTGGATTGTTGTCATTGCCCTGTCTGCGGCAGTGTTAACCTGGCTCTTTACAGGACAGATCATTCGCTCCGTAACGATATTGGTGGTGTTCTGTCCCTGTGCGCTGGTGCTCGCCACGCCGACCGCCATTATGGCGGCAATCGGAAACGCCACAAAGCATGGCTTTCTTGTGCGCGAAGGCGACGCTCTGGAACGGCTCGCGACCGTCTCCAAAATTACGTTTGACAAAACGGGAACATTGACCTTCGGCACGCCAAAGGTCGTTGCGGTGCACAGTTTCCTGCCGGAACTCTCCGAGGCATCTTTTTATGCCTATGCCGCCGGCGTAGAGCAGCGCTCTGAGCACCCGCTCGGCAAAGCCGTCGTGCGCGGGTACCGGGAAGCCTGCCGGAAAGAAGCGCCTGCGGCGGATGCGTTTCAGATGCTTCCGGGGCGCGGCGTCAAAGCGGTGGTACAGGGCCGGGAGGTTCTGGCCGGCAACCTGGAAATGCTGCGGGAGGCGGGAACCGCCGTCTCCCCCGAGGCATGCGCCTGTGCGGAACCTTACTTAAATGAAGGGTGTACCGTGATGTATCTGGCGCTTGATCAAAAGCTGGCGGGATTCCTCTGCCTGTCTGACACGCTACGCCCCTACGCGTCGGATACCATGAAAGCCATCCGGCAGACCGGCATCACGCCTGTCCTGCTGACAGGTGATAACGAAAAAGCTGCAGGGCATATTGCAAAGCAGCTCGGCATTACGGAGGCCGTGTCCGGCTGCCTTCCGGAGGATAAGCTCCGGTATATCGATGATTCACAGAACCGGGGGCAGCAGGTCTGCATGATTGGCGACGGAATCAACGACGCCCCCGCTCTTAAAAAGGCCTGCGTCGGCATTGCAATGGGCGGCGCCGGCAGTGATATCGCAGTGGACGCCGCCGATATCGCCCTGGTAAACGACGAAATTCGGGAGCTCCCCCATTTACTTCGTCTCGCCCGCCGTATGATGCGTACGATTAAATGGAACCTGGCATTTTCCATGCTGCTGAATTTTGCCGCAATCGTCCTGGCCATCACCGGGCGGCTGGGTCCCGTCGTCGGTGCTCTGGTGCACAACGCCGGATCTGTCTTCGTCATCATCAATTCGGCGCTGCTGCTGGCCTGGAAACAGCGAAACTAACTAGCCGGGAATCTTTGTGGGAAACAGAACTTTATTCGCGCCAAATTTTCACTTTTATTTGACAATACGTGCACTCTGTGGTATAAAAAATATGTATGGCTGAAGCCATGCGCTGATGACAGAAGTCATTTCCTACCCTTTGAGCGAAAAGAGCCGAAAGGCGCTCGCCCCAAGAATGGGACAGGCGCCTTCCATTTTTTGTTGAAGGAGTATTCAAATGAAAATCAGCGTGAAAAAACTTGTATTTGCAGCCCTATGCCTTGCCCTTTGTATCGTGCTCCCCTTTCTGACGGGTCAAATCCCGCAGATCGGCAGCATGCTCTCGCCTATGCACATTCCCGTCCTGCTGTGCGGCTTTATCTGCGGTTGGCCGTATGCATTGGTTGTGGGGCTTGCCGCGCCGCTTTTGCGCCACGTCATGTTCGGCATGCCGCCTATTATGACTGCTCTTGTTATGACGTTTGAGCTGGCGGCCTACGGCGCATTCGCCGGCATCTTCTATAAGCTCCTGCCGAAGAAAACGGGGTATCTTTACGTTGCGCTCATCCTCGCGATGCTGGCGGGGCGCGTGGTGTATGGCGTGGCCAGCCTCATTATCCTGGGCGTTTCCGGAACCGCGTTCACCTTCCAGGCATTCCTGGCCGGCGCGTTTATCACGGCATGGCCCGGGATCATCTGCCACATTGTTCTCATCCCGCTTGTAGTCATTGCATTGCAGAAAGCGAATCTGATGCCAAATGAATGAATTATCGGAGATTTTGCGGGCGCATAGCGTCCGTTACCCCCTCATGACGCCCTGCGACGCTGTGAAACTCGTTTACCAAAATGAGTTCGGCGGCGGGCATCTCGTGGAAAACGAAAAAGCGAGCCTTTCCTACCTCCTGTCTGAATACGACAGCGCGCGCTTCAGGAAGAATGCGCCGGTATCAGAAGATATCGGGGGCGGCTACGCGCGGCTTCATCTGCATCCGTCGCAAATACCCTATGCAGAGTGCGTCAACCGGGTATTTGTACTCTCTTCGCGCCGCCAGGACGGCACGCTTGAGGCCTTTGTCTGGAAGCTTGACGTCTTACAGGCCTGTACAGCCGAGGGCATCTTCGCCTTTGGCGCAGACGAGCTTGCCGATTATCTCGTCGCTTACCGTGCGGCGGGGTATCCGCCTATCAGCCACAGCGAGGTCTATCGCGCGGCCTATCTGCCCGCATACCGCGTGATCGACGCGCGGTACGTGCGCCTGATGCCGGCCGTATACGCCATGTACGATCTGTTTTTACGCAAGCGTAACCCCGTCATCTGTATCGAAGGCCGGGCGGCCTCCGGAAAAACGACGGCGGCGGAGTTGCTTGCGCCGGTGATCGGCGCCCAAGTGATTCATATGGACGATTTTTTCCTCCCGCCTGCGCTGCGCACGGCGGAACGCTATGCCGAAGACGGCGGCAACGTCCATTATGAGCGGTTCCGGGATGAGGTAATCCGCGGCATTGAGCGCGGAGAACCGTTTACTTACCGCGTGTTTGACTGCGGAAAGATGGATTACACGGACGTCCGGACAATAGATCCGGCGTTCCCCATTATGATTGAGGGCGCATACAGTATGCACCCCTATTTTGGCGACGCCTGCGACCTGCGCATTTTCTCCGATATTGATCCCGCGCTCCAGCGCGCGCGTATCCTCGCGCGCAACGGCGAGGCTATGCTCCGCCGGTTTGAAACGGAATGGATTCCGCTGGAAGAACGGTATTTCAAGACATACGACATCCGCTCGGCATGCGATCTTGTATTGCCGTAAGAGATCCCCCTGATGCAGGTGGCATCAGGGGGATTTTGGTTTTTTAAATGCATTTTTTCATTCGTTCAGCGCCCACGCCGGCATTTCATAGACGTCCTTTTCACACCGGCGGTATACCTCGTGCTTGCAATTCAGAACGCACGCCTTCTGCGTTTTATCCGCACCTGTTCGTAAGTCCTCTCATTTCCGAAAACCCTCCGCACATTTCGCAGGGCTTCATAAAACAGTTCATCCGACCTATGGATGCAATCATAGGTCGGATTTTCGTGCCATGTGTCTGGGTTGGAATATCCAAGGCTCCCTCTGATGAGGGAGCTGTCAGCAAAGCTGACTGAGGGAGAGACGCTTGACAGCCAGATCAATATATTCGCATACACCGCTAAAATTGCGGTCAATATCGAGATTGCAAATTCTCACCACCGTCAAGTTCGATGACCAGCCTTGCTCTTGCACAATAGAAATCCGCAATGTAATTACCAATTGCTTTTTGCCTTTGAAAGCGCACCGGGTAGTCTCTCAAAAAATCATACATAGTTTCCGTTCCCATCGGGTCATATTTTTTCGGAGTGTCTTTGCAAGAGGGATATTTGCAACTCATTAGCAACCAGATCCACATTATCACAGATCGGTAACGTTCCATCTACTCTGACAATGGGACAACATATAGTTGATAGCCAATCGTTAACTAAGTTTTCATCTCTTGACGCGCAAAAAACATGGAATGACTTAATTTGCTTGTAAAAATCTCCGCCTTTGCAACTTTTTTCGCCGAAAAGCATATATGATCTGTCATATACTCGCTTTAACCGTATTTCCTTTGGAACTTCAATGCAAATCACACACTTCAAATGAGAAATAAATTCATCTCCGAAACCACCGGTTACCGATGCAAAAACTAAGTCATTTTCTTCGTTTGCAATATTTGTAAGCAATGATGCAACTTCCCCATAGGGACGCGATTTTTCATACGGATAATCGGGATTGTCTTGCCTTGAAAAGTATATATCTTCAATATCAATGAATCGACAATTTAGTTTTTCGGCAAGAGCTTTTGCAAGTGTACTTTTTCCTGCCCCGTTCAAACCGCAAACTAATATAACACTGCCCATACTTAATTCCCCTGTAGGTTCCGATTAGTAGGTCTCTTTAATTCCATCTTATCACATAACAGGATACAATACAAGAACAGCCACAGCAGTGCATACTACTGTGGCTGATACTGTCTTATGAACACCTCGCGTTACCGCCAGGCCTCAATCGTCGCCGCCGAATACCTCCAGTTTATCCTGTGCCGGCAGCGGCTTTGCGTCGCCGTGGCGCACGAACAGCATCGTAACGAACGACAGCGCGACAAACAGCGTGCCATACGGGAATAAGAACACATATCCGGCGTTCGGATCCGCGCTGCCCAGCAGCAGATAGCCATATTCCAGCACCGCGCCGGAGAGCACCGGCGTGATGACCTGTGCCGCCATGGAGGTGGTGTAATAGTAGCCCGTATACTTTCCGATATCCGAACCGCGGCTCATCTCCACGACCATAGGATAGCTGTTGACGTTAATGGCCGCCCAGCCAAACCCGGCAAGAACGAAAAAGAAAAAGATCATGCCGCCGAACGTCTTGAAAAAGACGCATGAGCCGAACGCCACGGCCAGCATGGCAACGCCTCCGAGTATGGTTTTGCGGCGTCCGAACTTTGTTGCAAGAAAACCGGCAGGGATATAGGCTGCAATCGCAGCCGCCTGTGCAATGATAAGCGTATAGGCAAACGCGCCGCCTTCCAGTCCCCAGTAAATGTTTGCATATCTGGAAAATGCGGTCGTGATGGCGTTATACCCCATAAACCACAGAAAAATAGACGCCAGAACCAGGAAAAAAGACCGGCGCACATCGCGCGGCATTGGCCCGGCGGCAGTTTTCTCAGATTCCTCTCCCTCCGGTTCTCCAAGCGCGGCGGAGTCGGCAAGCATCTTTGCATGCAGCGCCGGTTCGCGGATCGTAAAAAAGAGCACGATGATGCATAGCAGCATAAAAGCCACAAGAAAGAGAAAAAGCGGCAGATAGTCCGGATCTTCACCCGCCGGTACCAAGAGCGCAATTGCGCCGAGCATGACAATGCCGCCGACCGTACCCGTCAGATTAATGATGGCGTTGGCGCGGCTGCGCAGCGGTTTCACCGTCACATCCGGCATGAGCGCCACAGCGGGGCTGCGGAAGGTCGCCATGGAAAGGAGCACCAAGCCAAGCGCGGTCATGAAAAGCGCGAGATTCTTCGCATGGTTTGCAATCGGAAGCAGCACCGTAAAGATGCACGCGCAGACTGTGCCACAGAGTATGTAGGGCATCCGCCGTCCGATACGGGTTTTTGTCCGGTCGGAGAGTGAGCCGAAGAAAGGCAGGAGGAACAGCGCCAGAATATTGTCAAGCGCCATGATGAAGCCGGACACCGTGTCGTTGACATCAAACGTATTTTTCAGAATCAGCGGTACGATGGAATCATAGACCTGCCAGAACGCACAGATCGCCATAAAAGCAAACCCTACTAAAATTGTCCGCCGGTTGTCAAGCTTCATACGCAATACCCCCGCAATTTTCAATATTTTTTCACCTGCGCAGTTCCGGCGCTCCGGTCAAAACAGCGCGCGGCATGGGATACCGTTCAGGTGTTTTGTCTATTGTATCATATGCATGCGGCATGGCACAATCACAGGCCTGTAAAAACGGCGTTAAATGTGAAAAAACGCGATAAAATTAGATTTCATTAGCAATCTTAAGTATTCGAGAGCTAATTTAAAACACGCTTTCTTGAAAGTCAGGAAAGGTCAAATTTGAGTCTTGACCTTTTTCTGAAATCAGGTATAATAATAGACGAAAGATCAAAGAAAGTCAAAGTCAGAAAGAAGTGATTCCAAATGAGAATGAGCGATATGATTGCGCAGTTCATTCTGGACACGCTGCGACAGTCCGACGGCGAGGTAGAGCTTCAGAGAAATGAGCTTGCCGATCGGTTCAACTGCGTTCCAAGCCAGATTAACTACGTAATCTCGACCAGATTCTCACCGGAGCACGGATATGTGGTGCAGTCCCGCCGGGGCGGCGGAGGATATATTCGGATTGCGCGAATAAATATGGATAGGCCGTCAATGATAATGCATACGGTCAACGCCATCGGCGATACCTTGGATATGCAGTCCGCCACAGCGATTATGCAAAACCTTGTAAACGCAAAAAGTGTCACGGCAGAGGGTGCGAACATCGTGCTCACAGCGGTGAGCAATAACGCGCTGGCGCCGGTGCCGCCGGAAGACCGCGGCAAGCTGCGCGCGCGCATCTTAAAGATGTGTCTTTTGGCAATGAGTAACAAAACATAGCGGCGGAGTATTCCAAAGCAGGTTTTAATCATAAGGAGGGTTTTATTATGTTGTGTGAGAAATGCGGAAAACGCGAAGCGAATGTATATATTAAAAATGTGATTAACGGTGAAACCACAGAAATGCACCTGTGCGGCGAATGTGCAAACGAACAGGGTCTTTTGAAGACGGCAGTCAACCCCTTCTATGGGATGTCCAGTATCTTCGATGATTTTAACCAGGCGTTCCAGGGTTTCTTCCCGACGCTGACGGCGCCGTCCGCCGGAAGTCACGGTGCCTTACCCAGTAACACAACCTGCCCGGTATGCGGTGCAACCGCGCAGGATATCACGCGCACCGGGCGCGCGGGCTGTGCGGACTGCTATTCGGTATTTGACTATATCTTAAATCCGGCGATCAAGCGAATCCACGGAGATGTTTCCCATACCGGCGCAATTCCCGGCAGCGCGGGCGCTGAACTTTCAAAAAAGCGCCGTCTGTCCGAGTTGAAGCATGAATTGAAAGCCGCAATTAAGAAGGAAGCGTTTGAGGACGCCGCGCGGCTGCGCGACGAAATCCGCAGTCTTGAGAATGGGGGTGCTTCCAATGAGTAAATGGTTTGAGAAAAAGGGCACGGACGGCGATGTGGTTGTTTCCTCTCGCGTACGTCTGGCCAGAAATGTAAAGGGCGTCCCGTTCCCGGGACGTATGGACGAAAAACAGGCGTCCGGGATGCTGGACCGGGTGCAGGAGGCTTTAAAAGCCTCCGGTACCCTGAAGTTTACCCGGTACGATTTTCATAAAATGGATCACGTGCAGCGCGGCGCAATGGTGGAACGCCATCTCGTTTCCCGCGAGCTGGAAAACGGGACGCTGCCGCGCGGCGTGTTCCTCTCGGAAGACGAAGGCGCGTCCATCATGGTCAATGAAGAGGATCATTTGCGCATCCAGGTCATTGGCGCCGGCATGTGTGCGGCGTCCTGTCTGGAAGACGCCAAACGGCTCGACGCGCTGCTGGATGAGTCGCTCGGCTTCGCCTTTGACGAAAAGCACGGATATTTAACCGCCTGTCCCACGAACCTGGGATGTGGGCTGCGCGTGAGCGTGATGCTGCACCTGCCCGCCATGACAGAGTCCGGCGGCATCCGCGAGGTAATCAATGCGGCGGCCAAGGTCGGTCTCACCGTGCGCGGCATGTACGGCGAAGGGACCCGCGCTACCGGCGCGCTGTATCAGGTTTCCAACGCCCTGTCGCTCGGTTACACAGAGCGTGAAATTCTGGAGCGTCTGGAGACCGCCGTTCACAGTATCATAGAGGGCGAGCGTACGCTGCGCCGCCGTATTGCCAAGGAAAACCGGGCATATCTGGAAAACCGTGTTTACCGGGCGCTGGCGCTGCTGCGCAGTGCGCGTATGATCAGCTCCGAGGAAGCGCTTTCGCTCCTCTCCGATGCACGCCTGGGCGCCGGTGTGATTGACGGCGTGGATACGGGCGTGATCGACAGGCTTTTGTGGGAGATCGGACCCTGCAACATTAGTTTGACAAATAAAAAAGCGTCTTCGGCGGAGAGCCGTGACGTGGCCCGGGCGGAAATTGTGAGAACGGCCCTGGCCTGATAAGGGGGAAAAGCTATGATGTATAACAATAGATTTACAGAACGTGCCGAACAGGCGCTCCGTTTGGCCCACGAAGCGGCTGCGGAACTGGGACACAGCCACGTCGGCAGCGAGCATATGCTGCTCGGTCTCATACGGGAAGGCAGCGGCGTGGCGGCACGCGCGCTGGCAGCGGCAGGCGTGACGGATGAACAGATCCACCAGATGATCGTGGAAAATATCGGCACGGGCGAGCCGGGCGAATCTACGCCGCAGGGGTTGACGCCGCGTGCGAAGCGCATCATTGAAATTGCAATGGCCGAAGCCGTTCGCCTGGGTCACAACTATGTCGGAACGGAACATCTTTTGATGGGCCTGCTGCGCGAAGGCGACTGCTTCGCCGCGCGAATGCTGGCTGCCTCCGGTGTAGATGCACAGCGGCTTTATATGTCGGTGCTCGGCATGCTGGGGTCCCAGCCCTCCGGCGGGGAAGAAGGTCCCTCCGGCGGTATCGGCGGACGTCAGGGCAGAGGCGAACGCGGCGGCAGTACCAAAACGCTTGAGCAGTACGGCGCCGACTTGACACAGGCCGCGCGCGACGGCAAGCTTGATCCTGTGATCGGACGAAACGACGAAATCGACCGCGTCATTCAGATTCTTTCACGCCGTACAAAAAACAATCCGTGCCTGATCGGCGAGCCTGGCGTCGGTAAGACCGCCATTGCCGAAGGCCTCGCTGAAAAAATTGCGGCGCAGGACGTTCCGGAATCCCTGCGTGGGCGCCGCGTCTTTGCTCTGGAACTCTCCGGCGTAGTCGCGGGTACGAAGTATCGTGGCGAATTTGAGGAACGGATCAAGGCGATCCTTGACGAAGTGAAGAAGAGCGGCAACGTGATTCTCTTCATTGATGAAATCCATACGTTGGTCGGCGCGGGCGCCGCAGAGGGCGCCATCGACGCGGCGAATATCTTAAAGCCGATGCTCTCGCGCGGTGAAATTCAGGTGATCGGCGCGACGACCCTTGCCGAATATCGCAAATACATTGAAAAGGATGCCGCGCTGGAGCGCCGTTTCCAGCCTGTAATGGTCAACGAACCCAGCCAGGAGGACTCTGTCTCCATTCTGATGGGCCTG
>URVL01000024.1 GCA_900551265.1 uncultured Eubacteriales bacterium
TTCCGGCAAGCAGTCCGGCAGCAATGGGATTATAGACTGCCATGCCAAGACCGTGGTGAAGAATGAACGGTACCAGCTCGGATTCAATCCCACGCGTGATCGCATTATAAACGTTTTGCGTGATGACGGGCGCGGGGTACCCACGCTTGTCGCAGACGGCGAGGATATCCGCAATCTGCCATGCTGCATAGTTGCTGACGCCGATATAGCGGATCTTGCCGGAGCGGACCAGACCGGCCATGGTGTCCAGCGTCTCTTCGATTGCGGTCTCATAGTCCGGAGCGTGCAGGTAATAGATATCGATATAATCCGTGTCCAACCGTTTCAGGCTGGCGTCCACCGCCGCGAGAATATGACGGCGGGATAGTCCATGATCATTGAGCCCGTTGCCCATCTGGTTAAATACCTTGGTCGCAAGGACGATACTGTCGCGCCGCCCCTTCAGACCCTTTCCGACGATCCGTTCGCTTTCGCCTGCATTATAGGCGTTGGCAGTGTCCCAGAAGTTGATACCGCCGTCCGCCGCACAGTCCATAATGGTGAGGCTGTCCGCCTCGCCTGTCTGCCCGCCGAACATCATGGTTCCGAGACTGAGCGCTGAGACTTTCAGGCTCGTGCCGGGAAGGTTATGATATTGCATACTGATTCCCTCCTTATAGTTTCTCCGAGCTGTTAAAATTAAATAGACAGAAAAAGAACGTGATTCCAATATGAAAGTAAGACTAAGAAATTTTCTACCTGATTTCTGGTGGCTTCAGATTATTTCAATGGTCGTTATAGAGTGTGTATTTTTCTCCCACATCTATGAATTGCGCCTTCAAACCGGCGTCTGGAACGCGCCCGTGCTGTTTTTGTTTGTACTTTCGCTTCTTGCCTATGCCGCCGCGTGGACATATTACATTGTGCGGGCATGTAAAAAGAAGAGACAATACGGGAAAAAACACAGCGCGGACACACCCTTTTACCGCAATATCAAATGAGAAACCGTCCGGGACTATATATTGTCCCGGACGGTCTTTTTTGCATCACAGGACCGTATACTCAAAATTTTCAAAGAGCAGCTGCGCCCCAATGTCGATTTCTTCCGGCAAAAGCGCCAGTGCCACGCGGTTTTCTATACCTTCTGCCGTGCGAAGAACCGCATAGTCCCCGTCAATTTCCGTTACAAAATAGACGATATGCATCGTAAAATCTCCTCATTGCAATTGAATCAGGCTGTACAGCGTCACAGCATCGTCAACGTTAAAGTATTCCTCCGATGTATAACCGAACGCTCCGAGCGTGACCAGAATAAATTCCCGCTCATCGATCACGCAATAGCTCGCCAGGCACTGTCCTGCAGGCGTTGTGGTACCGGTCTTTCCGCCCATGATGACGGCATGATTGGACAGTTCCGTTTCCTCTAACATGGAGAACATTGTGCTATAGAAAGTAATGCCGTCCGGATGCATGTTGGTAGAGGAGGTTGTATAAAATGATTTTCCAATGATGCTGCGGAATGTATCAAAATTCAGCGCATAGTCGAAAAGCTTTGCCATATCTGAGGCTGTTGTGCGCATTTTAACGTCATGCAGGCCATGGACGTTGGTAAAGGTCGTATTTTCCATGCCAAGTTCCTGCGCTTTTTCATTCATCAGTGTTACAAACTCTTCAATAGACCCGGCGCAGGTCAATGCGACGGCGTTTGCGGCATCGGCGCCGGAAGGAAGAAGAAGGCCATGCAGAACGTCGATATAAGGAACCTCTTCACCGAGTGTAAAACCGGCAACAGAAGCGTTGGCTTCTGTCAAGCCTTCCAACATTTCCTCTGTTATGGTGACTATGGAGTCCATGTTTTGATGAAGCTCCAAACCAAGAACCGCCGTCATCAGCTTTGTCAGAGAGGCGGGATACGTGCTGCGGTCGGCATCCCGAGAAAAAAGAATTTGTCCGGACGCACGGTCAAGAAGGATGGCGCAGGTACTGTGGATCTCTGTGTTTTCATTGAGCGTGGGCAGCATATTGCCGTAAGTCTCAACGTATGCCTCGTCGACAGCCACAATGGGCGGAGCGGATGTTTCTTCTTCGTCTACGCCTTCGCGAATAAGCTGCTGCGCCTGGTCGCGGCCAATACCGGAATGATCCGTGGCATAGACAATGGAAGCGGCTGCTTCCTGCTCAAGCCGTTTTTGTTCCGTATAATCCGTAAACCAGGTGGAAAACGCGTAGATGCCGAGCGCAACCAGTAGCGTCAGCGACACAGTCAGAAGCGCTGTAACAATGCGCTGCAGGACAAGATATCGATTTTTGCGTTTATTGTTATTTGCCATAAAGCTCCTTTGCGTCTATCAAACTAGAATTTAAACTGCAATACAGAACAATAATACTATTATATGGTGTTACTCTTAAAAAATCAAGGATCGCACGTATGTACAGAAAAACTTAAGAATTTAACGTGTCCAAAGTATCCCAGCTATGAAACTGCGTATATAATTACTATTTAAGCGATACGTAATCATAAATCAGAATTTTTTCTTGAAATGGCAAAAACGGGTATCACGTATTTGACAGGATGGAAGATAAAAATGTTCCTTGCGCTTGTAAAAAGGGGAAAAACCGCATATAATAGAAACGCGGATGATCTTCCGCGTTTATTAATACATTGGGAGCTGAATATGAGAAGAATCATTAGCGCCGTCATGGTAGTGATGGTTTTTTCGCTGATAATGGTGCCTGCTGCGGCAACTGCTGAGGAAATACGAATTCTTTACGAAGGCCAGGAAGTTACTTTTCCACATGGAATCGAGCCGGTAAACGGCGTTGCGACTGCGGCGCTGTCCGACCTGGTTGATGCGATTGGTGCACAGTGCTCATTTGAGCCGTCGAGCAAGAGGATTACTTTACGGTTTGGGGAGCATTGCCTGCGTCTGTCCGTCGGCTCTGCGTATGCGCATGAAAATGGCCAGGAGCTGACCTTGCAATCAGCGGTCTTTTGCCGGGACGGTACCGTTTTTGTGCCGGTGGAGGACGTGATGTCATCATTGCGCATGGGATATTATACGGATGCGGAAACAAAGACAATTTATATCACACGCGGCGCGTGTGAGGATCGCATACCGGCGGACGTAAACGTTCCGATCCTCATGTATCATGCGGTGAGCGATGATCTGTGGGGATCGGCAGAATTGTTTGTCAGCCCGGCCGAAATGGAAAAACAACTGGCCTATTTGCAGGAAAACGGTTATACGACGATTACGTTTGAAGATCTCCCGAGACTTGACGAAATTGAGAAGCCGATTCTGCTCACATTTGACGATGGCTATCGGGATAACTATACTGAGCTTTTCCCGCTTTTACAGAAATATGAGGCGAAAGCAACGGTTTTTGTCATTACGGATGCCATTGGCAATGATCTTTATCTGACGCCGGAGATGATAGCTGAGATGTCGGAGTCCGGCCTGGTTTCCATTCAGAGCCACACGGATACGCATCCGGACTTGGACACATTAAATGAGGAAGACACACGCCGTGAAATGCTGGATTCTCAGTTGAAGCTCATGCGTATTACAGGGAAGCAGCCGTTTGTCCTTTGCTATCCGACCGGGAAATATTCAGACACCACGCTGGAGGTTATCGGCGATTACTATGCGTATGGATTGAAAATGAATGGCGGTATTTACAATACCTCTGACGATCCGTACCGCATCAACCGTGTCTATATTTCACGTTATACGGACATTTCGGCCTTTGCAGCAAAAATTAAAACCTGATTGATAGGGTGACGCCAAATAACCGAAGGAAAGTGATTCGGCCGCATGGGTAGTGCACGACTACTTATGCGGTCTTTTTTCCGGCGGTTGGTTTGAGAACATATGTTCTGATTTCTTTAAATATCGAACATACGTTCTTGACATAAATAAAAAAACCTGCTATCATATATTCGAACAATAGTTCTGAGGTGATATATCGTGGCAAGAGCAATCCTTCATGTTGATTTTAATAACTTTTATGCGTCCGTAGAATGTTTGGACCACCCGGAATTGATGGCAGTTCCAGTTGTCGTTGGCGGAGATGAAGAAGCGCGGCATGGAATTGTATTATCTAAAAACGAAATTGCGAAACGCCAATATGGCGTGAAAACTGGAGAAGTGCTTTGGAAAGTGCGGGAACGTTGTCCGGAGGTTGTAGTTTTGCGTCCCCATATGGAGCGCTATCTGGAATATTCGCGGTTTGCACGCGACTTATATGGGGAGTATACCGACCGCATTGAAAGTTTTGGTCTGGATGAGGCATGGCTTGATGTGACGGGTTCTGGCGTTTTTGGAACGCCTGGCCATATCGCGGACGAACTGCGTGAACGCATCCGCCGGGAATTTGGCATTACAGCGTCTGTAGGAGTTAGTTTTAATAAGGTTTTTGCCAAACTTGGCAGCGATCTGAAAAAACCGGATGCGACAACAATCATTTCAGAAGCCAACTTTCGAGAGCGTATCTGGGGATTGGATGTGGGAGATCTATTATATGTAGGTCGGGCCACACGGGCGAAATTTGCACGCGTTGGAATTTACACGATTGGGGACCTTGCGCGTTTTGACCGTAAACTACTTGGAAACCTTTTAGGGAAACATGGCACAATGCTGTGGGCATTTGCAAATGGGCTTGACGCGTCTCCAGTCGCCCTGGCGACGGAGGGCGGCACCATAAAATCTGTTGGGAATTCGACGACTACGCCGCGGGATCTTACCTGCGAAGAGGATATAAAGTTGGTACTTTATGCAATTGCGGACGCTGTTGCCGGCCGCCTGCGAAAACACGGACTCGCAGGACGCACAATTAGCGTCAGTATCCGGGATTGCGATCTTTTTACCTTTGAACGTCAGCGTAAAATAAATCACCCGACACAATTGTCGGGTGAAATTGCTGAGACAGCACTATTCCTGTTTCGCGAGAATTATACTTGGATGAAATCCGTACGCGCTCTGGGCATTCAGGTGTCTGACCTGACACAGGAGGTTACCTGTGAGCAATTGGACATCTTTGGGGAAGTATACCGCCGAATGAAGAAAGGCGAGATCGAACGTGCAATAGATACAATACGGAGCCGTTATGGGCACGATACCGTATTGCGCGCCGCCATGATGAAGATGCCTGATCTCACCGGCATTCATCTGACGCAGGGAAATTTTATGCACGCAACTCCAATTGTCAGAAATTGAGAATTCCAAGGTGCTCCAGAAGAATTTTGATGCCAATTAATATCAGAATAACACCGCCGGCAATTTCCGCCTTTGCTTTGAATTTCATGCCAAAGGTAACGCCGATGCGCATTCCCACGATGGAGAGGAAGAAGGTGATAATACCAATAAAGGAGACCGCCGGCACAATATCGACCGAGAGGAAAGCAAAACTGATGCCGACAGCCAACGCATCAATACTTGTCGCAACGGCCAGCACGACCATTGACTTAAAGGCAAGGGAGTCGGAACATTCTTCCGGGTCTCCGCGTGATTCGCGTATCATATTGATACCGATGATACACAGGAGAATAAAGGCAATCCAGTGATCCCACTTCGTCACGAAATCGCTGAGCTGTATGCCGAATACGTAACCGAGAAGCGGCATCCCTGCCTGAAACCCACCGAAGAATAACCCTACGATCAAGGCGTCACGCCAGCTCCATTTACCTCGCGCGAGACCTTTGCAGATCGCCACGGCGAAGGCATCCATGGAAAGACCTACCGCAGTAATAAAAAGTTCAGCAATCCCCATATTGCACCTCGTAAAAATAGTGAAAACAGTCTATTTATTCTATGATAGGAAGATCTGTTTGTCAAGTATGGGTTTTCCAAAAAACCAGGACTCATTTTGAGTCCTGGTTTTTTGAATGCGATTCGTCGTCGGTCTGAAGCTGTTTCAACATGGAAATGAGCGCCTGCGGCTTTTTGAGCCCGCAGCGTCCTGCATTTTCCAAAATGCTGAGCCCTTCGTTGGCGATTAAAAAGCCGATTACGGCGTTTTGCCCCATGCCGTTTAAACCGATTAACGTGTCTGCAATATTCGCAACTCCCGCGATGATCAGAAACAGCACCTTCTTGAGTATCCCCCGAAAACCTACGGCACTGGATAATTCACGGTTGATAATTGCTGCGATGACACCGCTGAAATAGTCCAGAACAATCATGGCAAGGAGCGCATAAAGCCATTCATCGGCCGGACCCCAAATATATACGGCTGCACTGGCCAGTGCAGAGCAAACAAATTTCCAGACAGTTGCAAGATTCAGCTCCAATCTTTCACCTCCCATCAAATTGGAAGCCGCAGACTTCCTTTGTAACGGCTCTATCATACCATGTGGATTTTCACGCTGTCGTCCCGTCTTTTTCCCGGTAAATTCCGCTTGGAAATATGAAAAATTTCAACGACATGAAAGCTGACGCTGGTTGACTTGCCGGGACAATGGGTGTAAAATAACATGATATCTCATAAAATGGAGCAGTTATGTGGGTAAGTGGAAATTGGCAGGATTACGAATTGCTGGATACTTCCAGCGGCGAGAGGCTTGAACGGTGGGGAAATTATCTATTGGTGCGTCCCGACCCACAGGTGATCTGGCAAACGCCGCGCGCTCATTCGGGCTGGCGGAAATTTGATGCGCGTTATCTCCGTTCAAATAAAGGCGGCGGCCGCTGGGAAAATATCAGGCTCCCAGATGCCTGGCAAATCCGCTATCGCAAGCTCTGCTTCAATATCAAGCCCATGTCGTTTAAACATACCGGTGTTTTTCCGGAGCAGGCTGCAAATTGGGATTTTGCTGAGGAGAGAATTCGCGCTCGCATACGCGAGAGACGTCCGATTCGAGTATTGAACCTGTTTGCATACACGGGGGCTGCGACGGTGAATGCGGCGGCAGCCGGCGCTGAGGTATGTCATGTGGACGCTGCGCGCGGCATGGTCGCTTGGGCGCGGGAAAATGCGAAATCCTCAGGCGTGGAAAATGCGCCGGTGCGCTGGCTCGTGGATGACTGTGCAGCGTTTGTCGCACGGGAGTTGCGCCGTGGTCATCAGTATGATGCGATTATCATGGATCCGCCGTCTTATGGACGTGGGCCGGGCGGACAGGTATGGAAAATTGAGGACAACCTTTATGGTTTGGTGGAAATGACATTGAAGCTCCTCTCAGACGACCCCTGTTTTGTGCTCATGAGTTCGTATTCAACGGGGTTGTCGCCGTCCGTGATGGGCTATGTGCTCGCCTCGTGCAATCCGCGCGGGCTCGCCAGGATAGATTGTGAAGAATTGGGACTGCCTGTCACTTCGACGGGTTATCGGCTCCCATGTGGGGCAAGTGCGAGGATGGTATGGTAACGGAAAAGGAATCAATACGGACGGAAGGTCTTAGCTACTCGTATAAAAATCAGGATTTGGCGCCGGTCTCTGCTTTGAGGGGGCTGGATATCACCATAGAACGTGGCGAATTTGTGGCGGTTGTTGGGCATAACGGTTCTGGGAAGTCAACATTCGCAAAGCACTTAAACGCAATTTTAACGCCGGATATGGGCCGTGTACTTGTTTGGGGCATGGATACGCGTGAGGAAGATCTGCTGTATGATATACGCCGCAGTACAGGCATGGTATTTCAGAACCCGGACAATCAGATTGTTGCGACGGTTGTCGAAGAAGATGTGGCGTTTGCGCCGGAAAACCTGGGCGTGCCGCCGGCGGAGATCCGCCGCCGTGTGGACGACGCGCTGGAGGCCGTCGGAATGACGAAATTTAAAAAACACGCGACCTATCAGCTCTCCGGCGGACAAAAGCAACGCGTTGCGATTGCGGGCATTATTGCAATGCAACCGGACTGCATTGTGCTGGACGAGCCGACTGCTATGCTCGACCCGGTCGGACGGCGTGAAATCATGCGTACGGTTCGAAAACTGAACCGGGATCTTGGCATTACCGTGATTTTGATTACGCACCACATGAACGAGGCGGCGGATGCCGACCGCGTAATTGTAATGTCGGATGGCAGAGTGCTGATGGACGGCACACCGCGTGACATTTTTAACCGTGCAGAAGAACTGATCGCTGTGGGACTGACTGTACCGCAGCCGGTTGAGCTTTTGCGTTTGTTGAAGGCCGCGGGGATTGAAGTAAGGGGCGACGCTCTGACGCCGGAGGAATGCGCACATGTGGTGTATGGATTGTTGCATAAAGAATAAGAGGTAGGACAGTTTGATTGAGGTCAGAAACCTAAATTATACATATAGTAAAAATACGCCGTTTGAACATAAGGCGTTGGATGATGTCAGCTTCAAAGCTGAAAATGGAGAGTTTATCGGCGTTATCGGTCATACCGGATCTGGAAAGTCGACGCTGATGCAGCATCTGAACGGCCTTTTAAAGCCGGACTCCGGTACCGTTCTGCTTGACGGGCAGGATATCTATGAAAAGGGCGTCAATTTACGCAATGTCCGTGCCCGTGTGGGGCTGGTATTTCAATATCCGGAGTATCAGCTTTTTGAGGAAACCGTTTACCGCGATATTGCATTTGGCCCAAAGAATATGGGCCTTTCAGAGCAGGAAATCGCGGACCGTGTCCATGAAGCCGCTCGTTTTGTGGACTTTGATGAGGAAATTCTGCAAAAGTCGCCGTTTGAGCTCTCGGGTGGCCAGAAGCGCCGGGCAGCGATTGCCGGCGTCCTTGCCATGCAGCCGGATGTGCTGGTACTGGATGAACCGACAGCCGGCCTTGACCCGCACAGCCGTGAACGTCTGCTTGCGCAGATCCGCGATTATCACGATCGTAAAAACGCAACGATTATTCTGGTAACACACAGCATGGAGGACATTGCCGCTGCGGTCGGACGTATTATTGTCATGAATGAGTCACGTATTTTGATGGACGGTACGCCGGAGCAGGTGTTTGCGCGTGCGGAGGAATTGGTTGCAATTGGTCTGGACGTGCCGCAGATTACGCGTGTCTTTATGGAGTTGAAACGCATGGGCATCTCGGTCGGCACGTCAATTTATACGGTAAAGTATGCCGCAAAGATTCTGATTGACCTTCTGAAAAGGGGAGATGATGTATGCTGAGGGACATCACGCTGGGGCAGTATTTTCCGGGTGAGTCCGTAATCCATCGCCTCGATCCGCGCATAAAAATCGTGCTGACATTTTCTTATATCGTTCTGCTTTTTGTGGCGAAGGGTGTCGTGGGTTATGCGATCATGCTGGCTGTGCTCTGTGCCGTTGTTGCAATTTCCGGCATTAAGGTGCGCGTGGTGCTGCGCAGTATGAAACCAATTTTATTTATTGTTGTGTTTACAGCGATTCTGAATATGTTTTATACGCCGGGCGAAGAACTCTGGCGCTTCTGGATTTTCCGTATTACGCGGGAAGGTATAGAGACTGCCTGCTTTATGGCGCTGCGCATTGCCATGTTAATTGCCGGTACGTTTGTGTTGTTGACATATACAACATCTCCCATTATGCTGACAGATGGGATTGAGAGCTTGCTGCGCCCATTTCAGCGGATCCATTTACCGGTGCACGAACTTGCCATGATGATGACAATTGCGCTGCGCTTTATCCCTACGCTGATTGAAGAGACGGACAAAATTATTTCCGCGCAGAAGGCGCGCGGCGCGGATTTTGAATCCGGCAGTCTATTACAACGCGCCCGGGCGTTGGTGCCGATCCTGGTGCCGCTGTTTGTCAGTGCGTTTCGCCGTGCGGACGAGCTGGCGATTGCTATGGAGTGCCGCTGTTACCGTGGCGGTGAGCATCGTACACGTTTAAAAGAACTGCGTATGACATCACTGGATTATGGTGCGTTGCTTTGTACGGCGGTTATCTGCACGCTTGTGATCCTGTCGCGGGTTTTTCCACTATGAATATTCGCTTTACATTGAATTATATGGGTACGGCGTACCATGGCTGGCAGCGCCAGCAGAACGCCGTCACGGTGCAGCAAACCCTGGAGGATGCCTTTGCTGCTCTCGTCGGCGCGCATGCGCCGTTTATTGGCTGTGGCCGTACCGATGCCGGCGTTCATGCGCGCGGCTATGTTGCAAATACGCGTGCCGAAACTGTGATTCCTCTGGAAAAATTGCCGCTTGCGTTGAACGCGCGCCTGCCGCGTGATATTTCAGTGAGCGCGGCGGAACCGGTGCCGGAGGCATTTCACGCTGTGTTTTCCTGCCGCGCGAAGGAGTATACGTATACGATACAAAACGGCCGTGTCCGCGACCCATTTTTAAATGACCGCGCGATGTTTATTCCCACGCCGCTTGATATCGACCGGATGCAGGCCTGCTCGGTGGAGTTCCTCGGCGAACATGACTTTTCCGCTGTGCGTTCGCTTGGCAGCAATGTTTCTACCACAGTGCGGACGGTCTATGACTGTGACGTCACCAAAAAAGGGAACATCGTTGCTGTTCGCATCAAGGCAAGCGGATTTCTTTATAATATGGCGCGCGCTATGGCGGGAACGCTTGTCTATGCGGGATTGCGCAAGCTGGCGCCTGGCGATATTTCGGCAATTTTACAAAGTGGCGACCGGCGTCTTGCCGGACCGACACTGGAGGCCGGCGGCCTATGCATGACCGGCGTTTGGTACTAGAGGAAGCGTATGAAGTTTTCAGTCAGGAAAAAATTTTTAGAAGGCACGAGTGAAGACCGGCGGCTGTACCTGACGCGGGCGGCACAACGTGTCGTAATTTTGCTGGCGGTCATAGCCGCTGTACTTGGAATTTATTACTTTCGTAATGATATATCGGCCTGGTTTCGCGAGGTACAAGCCCGTCAGCAGGCGGACGAAACACCGGAATCGCCATCCTATCATCGGATTGCGTTTGAACCGGATAGCGATAACGTATATGCGCTTTTCGGCGAAAGTTTGGTAGTGATTAACCAGGGCAATTTTAAAATATACAGCGCTGACGGCACGGAGCAGCTTGCGTTACAGCTTAGCTACAGCCGTCCTGCGCTCTGTGTGAGCGACGAGCAGATTATCGCCTATGACCGCGGTGGAACAAATTTGACGGTTGCGAGCCAGAATGCGTTAATTGGCACGTTGGAAATACCGGGGAACATTATTTCTGTTGAGGCAAACGGCAGCGGTTATTTTGCCGTAACGCATGAGGACGAGCGGTACCGTGCGGTGGTATCGGTCTATGATAACCGGCAGAATCTGGTTTATCGATGGCAGACGTCGGAATATTATGTCATGCGTGCCTCCCTGGCGCCGGATGGAAGCTCAATGACGGCGACGGCGTTTACGCAAGACGACGGGAATTTTATTTCCCGTATGTTTTACTTTGATCTGAGCCGCAGCGACGGCTATCGGGCAACTGCGGATATATCTGGAACGATTATAACAAACTCCTACTATATTGCAAATGATACGGTTTGCCTGGTGGGAGATGACCGTGCGGTTGTGACAGATGTCGATGGCAATACTCTGTATGAGTATGAATATGGAAATGATATGATAAAAACCGGTGCTGCATCGGACGGCTACGTTGTTCTGACGATGCTTGACCGCACCTCCGGACTCGGTGCGAAAATGGTGTTGTTTACCCCGGATGCAGATGCGGCGCTTGTTACCAACACAAATGATGATATTAGAAAAATGGCGGCCTGCGGGGATTATATTGCCGTACTTTATACCCAGGGTGTGCAGCTGTTTAACGGGTCTTTGGAACCGTTGAGCGCAGAGGTGGATGTTTCTCAAGTGCGTGATATCCTGGTCGGGGAGGACGGAATGGTGCTTTTGATTTATGCGTCGGACGCGGGCTATGTCGATCTGTTGTCTGCATTTACAAACGGTTCCGTGTCAGATGGAGGCACGGGAGTGGATGAAACGGAGGGCGAATGAATTACGGATTGCTGATTGACATCATTTTAATTCTGTTGTTTTTGGGGTGTGTCTATCTCTGTGCGAGAAGCGGTCTGATCAAAACGGTTGCAACGCTTCTTGCGGTGGTGGTGGCTGTGGGCTCTGCGTATTTCATTGCGCAGCGGATATCGCCCTACGTTGCACGGGCCGTGGTAAACCCTCTGATTGAGCGTTCTTTGGAGACCATCCTGGAGAATCATATGACGGACGATACGTTGGGCGCATTAGATTCCGCAATGGATACGGTGGATGGATTGATTGCAAAGATTCAGGAGGAGTTTCTGTCAGATGGGGAAGAATCGGAGGACACTGCCACTGCAGAAGCGTCAGAGGAGTCGGAGGGGCTGTTTAGCGACAGTGAGACGGTGGCAAAAAAAATCACAGATATTATTGGCGGCGCTTTGACGGCGGCAATTTTGTTTTTTGTTTTCTATGCGCTGATTTTTGCAATACTGCGCGTATTAATTGATGCGTTGTCTTTTTTGGGACGTATCCCCATTATTGGGCCTGTAAATACATTGTTGGGCCTGATTTTAGGTATTTTTGTAGGATATGCTCTGATTGCGCTTCCATTATGGGCTGTATGCAGTTTAATACCATCCTGCTTGGGTGACGTGCAGCTCCTCAGTCCGGAAACTCTGGAAAAAAGCCGCGTGGTTGCGTTTGTTTTGGGCAGACTTGGATAACATGACATGGTCCCCCGGGATCTCGTACGTGTAAAGAGACTATTTAAGAGGGGACAGTGGCGTGGAGGTTATGCATGGACAATCCTTTTTATAAGCTGGCTCCCTTTATTCAGGAGTATATTTATAATCACGGCTGGACACAGCTGCGTGCCGTACAGGCGGCTGCCTGCTATGCCATATTTGAGACTGACGACAACCTCCTGCTTTCGGCGGGTACGGCCTCCGGCAAGACGGAAGCTGCTTTTTTTCCAATTCTGTCGCTATTTGATGAAGATCCGCCTGCGTCAGTAGGAGCGCTCTATATTGGTCCGTTGAAGGCACTGATTAATGACCAGTTTTTGCGTTTAAACGATCTATGTGAGGAAGCGGATATCCCTGTCTGGCACTGGCATGGGGATGTGAACCGTTCACACAAGGATAACCTGATAAAACATCCCTCCGGCATTTTGCAGATAACGCCGGAATCGCTGGAGGCGATGCTGCGGCACCGGCATCAGGATATTGTGCGTCTGTTTGGAGACCTTCGCTTTGTTGTGATTGATGAGATTCACTCTCTGATGCGTGGGGATCGCGGCGCACAGGTGCTTTGCCTGCTTGAACGTCTTCAGCGCATGTCCGGCGTCATACCGCGCAGAATCGGTTTGTCTGCGACAATCGGAGATTTGGAAAAAGCAGGAGCGTGGCTGGCATCCGGTACGGGGCGCGCCACACAGACACCGCGTATCGAGGCAAAGGGTACGCGGTGTAGCTATAGCATGTAGCATTTTCAAATTAAAAAGACTACGGGCTTTCGTTATAAACCCACGGTCAAAAAAAACTGTCTTGCACCGCATATGCCGCATACGACACCGCCACAGTATCAGGAAGTTTTTGAGGATCCGGAACTGCCGACGGATCGTGCGCCTGCGGACGCCGCTCCGGGTATTGGTTATATTTTCGAGCATACGGCGGGACATAAATGCCTGGTGTTTTGCAACAGCCGTGAGGAATGCGAGGTGGTTACGGCTACGCTGCGGCAATATTGCGAAAAGAATAACGAACCCGACCGTTTTCTGATTCATCATGGAAATCTCTCGGCGTCGTTACGCGAGACGGCGGAGTCTGATATGCGCGACGATAGCCTGTTCCTGACGACCTGTACAACGGCGACGCTGGAGTTGGGTATTGATATTGGACGGCTGGAACGCGCATTCCAGATCGACGCGCCCTTTACCGTCAGTTCCTTTTTACAGCGCATGGGCCGAACCGGAAGGCGCGGCTCTCCGCCGGAGATGTGGTTTGTAATCCGGGAAGAAATGGCGCTTCCTACGGCGCCCTTACCGCAGCTTATTCCATGGAAGCTTTTACAGGCGATATCTCTGGTCCAGCTTTATTTAGAAGAACGCTGGGTCGAACCGCCGAACCCGGACCGCCTGCCATACAGCCTGCTGTATCACCAGACGATGTCGGTTCTCGCCACATCCGGTGAATTAAGGCCGAATGAGCTTGCCGGACGTGTCCTGACCTTGTCTCCTTTCCGCAATATTCCGGCTGAGGATTTCCGTGCGCTGTTGCTGCATCTGCTTCAGATAGACCATTTGCAAAAAACCGCTGAAGGCGGGTTGATTATCGGCCTTGCGGGGGAGAGAATTGTAAATTCCTATAAGTTTTATGCGGTGTTTAAGGAAGACGAACTTTTTACGGTACGTTGTGGTTCACAGGAGCTTGGCACCATTGTTCAGCCGCCGCCGCTTGGCGAGCGGATTGCGCTGGCCGGACATGTGTGGATTAATATAGAGATCGATTATAAGAAAAAATTAATTTTCGTTGAGCCGGTCGGCGGCACAGTTCCGGCATTTTTCGGACTTTGTCCGGGCGACCTCCACACGAAGGTACTCCAACGTATGCAGCGGCTTTTGTGCGAGCACGATACATTTCCGTATATGCGTCCGGCGTCGTTACTTCGGTTGGCTGAAGCGCGTGAACTGGTGAAAAATGCCGGAGGGTTGAGACCGCTTATGCATTTAGGCGGCGATATGTGGACGTTGATGCCATGGCTTGGCACATATGCGTTTTTGGCTGCGGAGCGGTTCCTTAAAATCAAATGCGCGAAGGCGCTGCAGCTTTCCGGCTTTGAAAGTGCGCGCCCGTATTACATGCAGTTTAAAATGAAAGCCGGTGAAGAGGAATTTTGGGATGTTACATCCCGCCTTGCCGCCGAGGAATTTGACCCTATGGAGCTGGTATATCCAAAGGAAGTCCCGTATTTTGAAAAATATGACGAATATGTCCCGGAAGAACTGATACGAAAAGGATTTGCGTACGATATTTTGGGCGTTTCCGAAATGCGGGCATATTTTAAAGCAGGACGGCGCGGGCTCCTGTCCGAAAAAGGCGGACATTCCAGCGAATGTTCATGATTTTTCAATTGATTTCACGGATTGTCGATGGTATAATTGCGGTAAAAGATTTTTAGTTGGTGAATCTGGCTAAAAATTTAAGGAAAATAAGAATTTTCCGTGTTTTTATTTTCATTCCCGCAAGAACTGTTTTTGGGAGGAAGAGAACATGAATACCATAAGTTTCCCCGGATTAGGCATCTCGGTCAATGTAAACAGGATTGCCTTCAGCGTGTTCGGCCTGGATATCTATTGGTACGGCATTATTATTGCGGTGGGCTTCCTGCTTGCCGTTATTTATTGCAATTACCGTGCAAAGGACTTTGGAATTAAAAAAGATGATCTTCTCGATATGCTAATTTTTGCGGTCCCAATTGCAATTATTGGCGCGCGCGCTTACTATGTTATTTTCATGTATGATGAATACTATTATGGAAATCCCCAGTTGATTTATCAGATATGGGACGGTGGCGTTGCGATTTATGGTGCGATTATCGCGGGTGTTTTAACGGTATTGGTTTTCTGTCTGATTAAACGTATTCGCGTTGGAACGATGCTCGACCTGTGTGTACTCGGTCTGTTGATAGGACAGGCAATCGGCCGCTGGGGTAATTTCGTCAATCAGGAGGCTTATGGCACGACGACAAACCTCCCTTGGGCGATGGTGTTGTCAAACGGCGCTTCGGTGCATCCCTGCTTCCTTTATGAGTCTCTTTGGAATATTGTCGGTTTTGTTATTCTTCATTTTTATTCGAAGAAGCGCCGCTACAGTGGAGAAATATTTTTAATTTACACGGCTTGGTATGGATTCGGACGCGGCCTGATTGAGGGGTTGCGCACAGACAGTTTGTATTTTTTCGGCACCGGCTTGCGCGTTTCACAGTTCTTTGGATTCTTTACCTGTATTATCGCGCTTGGCTTTTTGGTCTATCTCTACTTGTTCCGGGAACAGGACCCCGAGGCGCTTGCCAATCCGTATCTTCCGAAACGTGTCCGGAAATCAAAACGCAATGCGGAAGAGGACCTGGATGCCGAATATGAAGATGACGCTGAACCGGAATATGTGAATCTGGAGGGTGGCACTGGAGACGCCGGCTATATGAAGGGTGACGAAAGTACGGAAGAGGATGATGCCTCCTTCTATGGGGAAGAATCGGACTCTGAAGACAATGCATCTGCGCCGGATACCGCTGAAGATGCGGCGGCGGACAACACCGAAAAGGAACACAAGAATACTTCCGGTCAGGAGGAACAGAAATGAGCGCGCAGATATTGGATGGACGCGAAGTTTCCAAGCGGGTACGCCGCCGTGTAAAAGCGGAGGTCAAGGTGTTTTCAGAAGATACCGGCGTTACGCCGTGCCTTGCGGTAATTATTGTCGGGGAAGACCCCGCTTCGCAAGTATATGTTAGAAATAAGAAAATTGCCTGCGAAAAATGCGGTATTCTTTCCCGGGAATATGCATTGCCTGAGAGTACAACGCAGGAAGAGCTGATTGCTTTGCTGCATGAGTTGAATGCCGACGCCACAGTGCATGGCATACTGGTGCAGCACCCGTTACCTGCACACATAGAGGAATCTGTAATCAATCACACGATTGATCCTGTTAAGGATGTCGATGCATTCCATACAGAGAATGTTGGCAGCTTGTTCGTCGGAGATGCAAAATTTCTACCCTGTACGCCGGCTGGCGTTATGGAGTTGCTGGATGCCTATGAGATTCCGGTTTCGGGTCGTGAGTGCGTAGTGGTGGGCCGTTCAAATCTTGTTGGAAAGCCTCAGGCGATGCTGCTGTTACAGCGTAACGGTACGGTCACGATTTGCCATTCCAGGACGCGGGATCTCGGTGAAGTTACACGCCGTGCGGATATTTTGGTGGTTGCGATTGGAAAACCCCGCTTTGTTACGGCCGATATGGTGAAAGAGGGCGCCGTTGTCATTGATGTAGGCGTAAATCGTTTGCCCGATGGTCTTTGCGGCGATGTTGACTTTGAGCCGGTTGCTGAGAAGGCGTCGTATATAACGCCGGTACCCGGCGGCGTGGGACGCATGACGATTGCCATGCTTATGCAGAACACGCTGACTGCTGCGCGGCTCCAGGTATTATCATGAAACGGCATGGGGGAACACATCATGACAAATCGAACGAGTAAGATCATAAAGGTGGTTGCGGTTCTCGCTGTAATTGCAGTGTGCCTGCTGTTGCCTGGTTGCGCTGAAAAAGTCCGTGTCATTACCAATCCAAATGATTTCGACATTGCATATGATACGTCGCGCCTGATTAAGTTTGAAATTGTTATGGAGGACGACGCTGTGATAGAGGGTGAGCTTTATCCTCTTGTTGCGCCGATTACGGTGCGTAATTTTGTAACACTGGCAGAGAGCGGCTATTATAACGGCACGAAGTTTAACCGCGTGATTGCAGATAAATTGATTCAGTGCTCCGGTACGGGTGAACCGGCGCCGTACAGGATCCGCGGCGAGTTTGAAGAAAACGGTTGGAAAAATACATTGTCCCATCTGCGTGGAACGATTTCCATGTCACATGTAGAGGGAGAGAATGACTCTGCATACAGTACGTTTTTTATTTTGCTGGAGAATCGTACATATTACGATGGAGATTATGCCGCATTTGGAAGGATTACGTCTGGTCTAATCAATTGTGATCTGATTTCCCGCGTAGAAGTGGATGGCACATCGCCTATAGAACCACAGACAATCCGTGAGATCAATATTTTGGGTAACTAAATGTAAAAAAGGCGGGAGCGGCAGCTTTCGCCCTTTTTGATTATGTGCTTATCAATGATGGTTTTGTTACAGAGTAAAACTATAATGTGAAGAAATATTGTTTTCTATAATTTGGAAATTAAAATGAATTGTTGTTGCTATTGGCTGTTTTTTTTGCTATAATAAAATATCCACTTGCCGTATAAAGAAATATAAAGCATGAACTGCTGGTTGTTTAACTGGAGATGCAGAATGTGGATTCAGATCATTATTTATGATTAGCGCGTCATGCTTTTCTCACGGGGAAGTATACTGCAATAATGTACATGCAGGAGGCTGGCGCGTGAGTTTTTATCATATAGGAGTGGAAAGGCTGGTGAGTAAGTTTGACAGATAAGAAAATCAGAAGGCTCGCTGAACCCGGTTATGATGTCTTTTTTCTTTGCATGCTGATATTCAGCGTTGTTGGTTTCTTCTTTCATGGAATTATCGTTGGCGTGGCGGAAGCGGTCGCCGTATTCGTTCTGTGGTTGCTCTATCGCCGTTCCAGTCAAAGAAAAAAACGCGAAATTATTAATTATATGGAATCTGTGACGCTGGAGGTAAATTCTGCCGGAAGCCTTGCAGTGGCAGACTTTCCGTTGCCGCTGGCCGTTGTGCATATCGACGATGGGGAGATCATTTGGGGCAATGAGCATTTTAATGACATTATCATCAAATATACAAACATTGAAGATTTGCGAATTACGGAAGCGTTTGATGATTTTCAACTTGCAGATTTGCATGAGCTTGCCTCTGGAAAACGTACCGATGCGGTCGTCAAGTGTGCAGGAGCGACATTCCGAATTTTTGGGGATGCTTCGCGCACAGAGGGGTATGAGAACATTTGCACGCTCACATTTATCGATATTTCTGCAGAGATTGAACTGACAAATGAATTAAATTTAATGCGCCCTGTTGTCGCACTGGTGCAGGTTGATAATTACGAAGAACTTTCCAAGGACCTTTCGAGTTATGAAAGTACGTTAATGATGGCCAACATAGAGTCCTGCATTACCAAACTTTGTGAAATGGCCCACGCGATCAGCCTGCGAAATGATGAACGCTATACTCTGATTTTTGAAGAACGCTATTTGCCGGATTGCGTAAAATCGCGCTTTAGCGTTTTGGACGAGGTGCGAAAAATTAAAACGCCTACGGGAATGTCGGCCACGCTTTCCATCGGCATTGGCTGCGAAGGCGGCACGTATATGGAAAATCTGTCGGCTGCCCGGCTTGCCATGGACATGGCGCTGTCTCGCGGCGGCGATCAGGCTGTGATTAAGAACCAGCAGACTTATGAATTTTTCGGGGGAAGCACGAGAGAGGTTGAAAAGCGCACGAAGGTGCGTTCCCGCGTGATTTCAAATGCGGTTGCCGATCTGATTCGCAGTTCCTCCACGGTAATTGCAATGGGGCATCGCTATTCCGATATGGACAGCCTGGGCTCCTGTGTCGGTGTTGCGTGTATTTGCCGGAAGTTGGGTGTTCCTGTTCACATTGTGTATGACTCGCGAACGACATCCGCGTCTGTGCTCTATCGTAAACTACGGGAGGTTCCTGCATATCAGGATATTTTCATTAGTGGGGATCACGCTATGGAGCTGTTGACGGACGATGCGCTATTGATTGTAACGGATGTCAGCCGTCCCGGTTTCGTGGACGCACCGCAGGTGTTGCAAGCGGCGCAGCGCATTGTGGTGATTGATCACCACCGCCGTGCGTCGGATTACATTGATAATTCTATGGTCAGCATGCATGAGCCATATGCTTCGTCGGCAAGTGAGCTGGTATCGGAAATGATGCAATATGTTCTGACGCCGAGCGATGTTCTTCGTCAGGAGGCGGAGTGCATGTTGGCGGGTATCATGTTGGACACAAAGAATTTTACCATGAAAACCGGTGTTCGTACGTTTGAGGCTGCTGCTTTTCTGCGGCGTGCCGGTGCGGATACGATTGAGGTCAAGTGTCTTTTTGCCGATAATATGGACGATTATTTTGACCGCTGCGATATCATCAAGACGGCAGAGAAGTACCGTGCCGGCATCGCGATTGCCTACTCGGAGAAGGAAGTTCCGAAGGCAATTGCCGCACAGGCCGCCGATGAACTTTTGTGTATTGAGGGAATCCAGGGTTCCTTTGTTGTGTATCGTTTT
>URVL01000025.1 GCA_900551265.1 uncultured Eubacteriales bacterium
TGCACAATATGATACCGAACGAAGAGCAGTATTACCATCTGCGTATGCGTACGGCAGCCTACGGTCTGATAGAGTAAGGAGGTATCACATGTCTAATTTTAAGCATCTCGACGCACTGCTCCAAAAGTATGTGGACGACGGTCTTCCCGGCTGCGGCTGTATAGTCGCAAAAAAGGGCGAAATCCTGTATGAGAATTATTTTGGCTATTCCGATGTGGAAAACCGTGTCGCGTTGACGCGCAATAACGTTTTCCGGCAGGCCTCCCTGACCAAAGTGGCGATGTATACCACTGCTATGATTCTCTATGAACAGGGAAAATTTCTCATGACAGATCCGCTTTATGAGTATTTCCCCGAATACCGTCATTCTAAAAAGGTAGTCACCCGTCCGGACGGCGAGGTGGATATCGTGCCCGTCGAGCATCCGATTACGATTAAAAATATCATGAATATGACCTGCGGCCTGCCTTACCAGATGATTATGGGATTTACGCCTGTGCGCCATCCCACGGCGGAGGCCATGGCAAAGGCCATGGAGCCGCTGCGTGCCAAGGGGTATTACACCCTGCGCGAGCAGATCCGCGCCACAGCCGAGGTCCCGCTGGCCTTTGAGCCGGCTACCGCATGGCTTTACGGCTTTGCCAGCGAACTGACCGCCGGACTTTTGGAGGTAATCGGTGGTAAGCCGGCCGAGCTGGTGATAAAAGAGACGCTTTTTGACCCGCTTGGCATGACCAGTTCGGCCAACTTTACTTTTGACGATTTGGAAAAACGCCTTGTGAAAAATTACTTCCTGGCAAAAGATAAACATCTCGGAGACGAGGGCGCGCTCTACACGGCGCCTGCACATATGGAAGCCGCCATGGTGGGTCCGCTCGGCACGGTACCCGGATTTGCCCGCGTTATCACGAATTGCTGGGATTATACCAAGCTGATGCAGATGCTGGCAAACGGCGGCGTCTATCATGGCGAGCGCATTATGGGCCGCAAGACCATCGATCTCATGCGCACGAACACCCTGAGCAGGGAAATGATTGCCCGCGACTTCACCAATTCTTATCTTGCCGGTTACGGCTATGGCTACGGTGTGCGGACCCTGATGGATCAATATGCCGGGCATCATAACGGCTCGCTCGGTGCATTCGGTTGGACCGGAGGTTCCGGCACTTGGGCGGAGGCGGACCCGTCCGAGGGGGTATCCATTGTCTATATGCACAATCTCCAGCCAAACCTGGAGGAATATCATCACCTGCGTATGCGTGCAACGGCCTATGGCTGTCTGGAATGAGAGGTTACTATGGCTGATTTTACAAAACTTGACGATTTGCTTCGCGGCTTTGCGGAAAATAGTGTTCCAGGCTGCGCCTGCGCTATTGCAAGGGACGGCAAACTCCTCTACGAAGGATATTATGGATACGCCGATCTTGCGCAGAAACAGCCGGTCACGCCGGGTTCTCTCTTCCGTCAGGCCTCAATGACCAAGCTTGTCACGTACACAATCCTTATGATGCTCTATGAACAGGGAAAGGTCCGCATGGAGCAGCCGCTTTCGGATTTTTTCCCCGAGTGGGCGCATAAGACCAAATATGTACAGGGCACAGACGGTTCTCTGCGCGAAGAACCCCTCTCGCGTCCCATTACCGTCGCCGACGCAACGATCATGTCCTGTGGCCTGCCCTACTGTTTTGCTCCTGCCGCCGCAGACTGCCAGAATCCCGTACTGCTTGCCATGAGCCGCGCTATGGAACCCGTCTGGGCAAAAGGCCATTACCGCGTGCGGGAAGCTATCCGTGCCATTGCGCCGGTTCCCGTCGCGTTCGACCCCGGCACACATTGGATGTACGGCTTCGGCAGCGAGCTCATCGGCGGCGTGGTGGAATCCCTCACCGGTATGCCGCTATACCTTGCCATGCGGCGTTATATCTTCGAACCGCTCGGCATGCGGGATACCGACACCTTGTTCCGCGACGATCTGGAGTCCCGTCTGGTACGGGCCTACCGCATCACGGACGAGGGCTTTCAGCCCTTCCCCGATTCGTTTGATCGTTCTCAGCGCCCGGGGGAGGAAAACGAAGACGGCAAACCTTCCGTTATGACCAACGTACGGGATTTTTCCCGGCTTCTGCAAATGTGGGCGTGCGGCGGTGTCTATGAGGGAAGCCGCCTCATGCGGGAAGACACGCTTGCTCTGATGCGCACAAACCAACTCTCCGATGCGGCGCTCGCCGAGTTTCAGACGGAAAACGGCGGCTACAACGCAGGATATGGCTACGGTTACGGCGTACGCACCTTAATGGGACGCTGCCCCGGCGAGGCGTGCGGACATATGGGGTCCTTTGGATGGACCGGCGGACTCGGCACCTGGTGCGAGGCGGATCCCGTAAGCCATGTTTCCATTGTCTATATGCATAACATGTCCCCCAACCAGGAACTATATCACCACCACAAGGTAAGAGAAACGGCCTATGCCTGTCTGGGGGAATAAGAAAGGAGCTGTGCAGTATGCAGACGATCCCTGAAAAGTTCCGCGTTCCCGCCGAGCAGTGCGGCGAAGTGTTACAACTTCAGTACCCCACGCGGGTCTATAATCCGGAACTTCCGAATTATGGCGAGCCGTATCGAAAATCCGTTCGCGTCTATCTTCCCCATGGTTACGACGCCGGAAAAACCTACAACGTTGTCTACGTACTGCACGGAGGAGGCGGCGACGATTTTTACGATTGGCTGAGCGAAGACGATCCCTGTCCTACCACAATTCTGGAAAACCTGGTGCGCGACGGCCTCGTGGAGCCCTGTATCCTGGTTTTTCCCAACACGCGTTCCGATGCGAATCAGTCAAACCGCAACGGCACCTGGACGTCTTTCTATCACTTTGCGCCGGATCTGCGAAATGATCTGATTCCATTCATAGAAGAACAATTTTCTGTTGGGAAATCACGCGAAAGCCGTGCAATCTGCGGTCTCTCCATGGGAGGATTCCAGACCACACAGATGGGGATTGGGGAGCTTTATGACCTGTTTGCATGGTACGGTGCGTTCAGCGCCTCTTTTAATGGTGGCAACGGCATGACGTTTTCTGTTGAAAAGGCGCTTGCCATCGTGGAAGGCAGCGACTATGCACTTGGGTATTTTTATCTTGCCTGTGGGACCGAAGATCCTCTCTGTTACCGTACCTTTTCCCGGGATGTGGCAACGCTCGACCGTTATCTTCCCCTGTGCCGCCATATCGAAAAAGGCCGGAACTATGAATCCGAAGCGATTGACGGCGGCAGCCATAATTACGCGGTCTGGCAGTACACATTCTATCGCTTCCTGCAATTGATTTTCAAATAAGGGAGGAACTTTTGATGGAAAAGCCCTGGAAACCGCTGAATCCCGCGTTGGAATCACACGCTCTGTTTTTTAATCCTGTCTACATGACGATGCGTCCCGAAGCCGGCGGACCCAAACACTATTCGGCGCACCGCGGCGTTGAAGCGGATTGTGAGGGGAACGTCACATTTCATTATCACGCGCCCAACGCGCATACCGTAGAAGTGGCGGAGCTGGGCGGCGAGTACGGCAACCGCCGCATTCCCATGGTGCGCGGCGAAAACGGAGACTGGAGCGTTACCGTACCGCATGTGCAGCCCGGATTTCACTATCATCATTATTATGTCGACGGCAACTGTGTCACCAATCCACAGGCGCCCTACGGATATGGCTGTCATGAGGCCATCAACTATTTTGAAGTGCTCGATCCCACCGACGACACATGGCTCTGCCATGACGTACCACATGGCACCATTCATATGGAGCTATGTCCCTCCTCCAAGACCGGTATGATGCAGGCCGTTTGGATTTATACGCCGCCTTCCTATCGTACGGATTCGCAGCGCCGATACCCGGTACTGTATCTGCACCATGGCGGCGGTGAAAATGAAACCGGCTGGATTTGGCAGGGAAAGATCAACTACATTGCGGATAATCTGATTGCGCGCGGTATGTGCGAAGATATGATCATCGTTATGACCTGCCTCTACGATATGGACTACGATCATCCTGATGCGTTCATTGCCGGAGATTTTGACAAGTTTTTGGTACAAGACTGTATCCCCCTCGTTGAGGATCGTTACCGTGTCATACAGGATCCTGCCTCCCGCGCAATCTGCGGACTCTCTATGGGGTCCTATCACAGCGCGCAGGTTGCCTGCAATCATCCGGGGCTGTTTGGCTATATCGGCATGCTCTCCGGCTCTTTTGATCAACGCTGGTACGGTTGGTGTGACTGCCGCGACGTCATCGCCCACGACCAGGCGTTTCATAACGGCACAAAATGCTTTTTCCTGGCAGTGGGCAAGGAGGAAGAACGGATCTACCGGCAAATCGGTGAAAATTTTGCCTTTTTAAAGGAATGTCAAATTCCCTGCGCCTATTTTGAGTGCCCGGGTCTTCACGAATGGACCGTCTGGCGTAAGAGCATCTGTGCATTTATGAAGCTGCTTTTCAAATAGGGATTCATTTAAAGACAAGAAAAAAGCCTCGCAAGGTTGAATTCACCTTGCGAGGCTTTTTAACAGGATTATGCTTCCACTACACGCGGCGCATCCACTTACGGCTCTTGACACGCCACAGACACACAATCGACTTAATCGCCCAGTCGAGCTTTAACGCTATGTAAATGACAAACGGATCCGTATGCAGCACAAGACCGCACAACGCGCCGACCGGAATGGATACAATCCACAAAAACGCAGCGTCCGCAAACATACAAAACTTCGTATCTCCGCCGCCGCGCAGGATTCCCTTTGTCAGGACGCTCTGCATGGACTGGAACACTACCATAATCGCCACCGCATACATCAGTTCCCATGCGACCGATCTGGTGACGTCCGTAATGTCGTACATATCAATAATCCATGGCGCCAAAGCCAAAATAATGCCGCCTGCTAAAATCCCGATAAACACACTGAGTGTGACCATCGTCACACCCTGACGATAGGTCTTTTCACGGTCTCCCTCTCCAAGCGTATTGCCCGTAATGGTGGAAGACGCCTGGCCAAGGCCCTGCGTGAACACCGTGCTTAAGCGTACAATCGTGGATATAATTGCGTTTGCAGCGACAAACTCCGTGCTGATATGCCCAATAATAATAGATACCATGGAATTGCCGATGGCAAGCAGGCCGTCCGAACAGATAACGGGAAAACTATACTTCAAATAGCGGTTGACAACGTCGCCGCAGGGACGGAACAAATCGCGAATACGGTATCCTATTTCCTTCTCAACAACCAGGAAGTATCCGCCAATAATCAGGACCTCTACCACACGGGCACATACGGTTCCAAGCGCCGCACCCGCAATCTGCATTTCCGGGAAACCCAGTTTACCAAAAATAAAGATGTAATTACATCCGATATTCACAAAAAAGCTGATAATCGACGTAATCAGCGGTACCGTCACTTTACGCATGGAACGTAAAATCATGGTGAGCGTCAGGGATATGCCTAGCAGAAAATACTGCGGGATACTCCAACGAAAATAGATGGCGCCCTTTTCAATTACCGCAGGATCATCCGTAAAAATTGCCATAATCTCTGCCGGAAAGAAAATTGTCACCACTGTAAAAACAGCGACAATTCCCAAACAGATTCGCAGCATAATCGTCACAGTTTTTCGGATTGAGTCACGATCTCCCGCGCCCCAAAACTGTGCCGTCAACACGGCGGCGCCGCCGCCCATACCCATACACAGAATATGAAAAATATTGATAAAGTCATTGGCAAGAGACGATCCGGAAATCTGTGTCTCGCCATAGCTGCCCAGCATAACGGTATCCATGATGCTGACGCCGATGGTAATCATATTCTGCGCCACAATCGGAAGCGCAAGGAACAAAATGGTCTTATAAAAATGTTTGTCCTTTACAAAAAGCCTATCGACTAAAGCGTTCAATGTTTTGTTTCATCCTTTCCAGGTAGTTCTGAAATGACGTGGCCTCTTCGGGTGAAAAACCGTCCAAAAGCATCTCGCTGAGAGTTTCGTCCAGTTCGTCCAAAACAGCAATCTGCGCACGGCCCTTCTCCGTCAGACACACACGGATCGCACGGCGGTCCTGTGGAACAGAATGCCTTTCAATCAGCCCGTCCTTCTCCATGACATTTAGCAGACTGACCGTCGTAGCCGGCGTAATGTCACAATACCGGCTAATTTCCACCTGGATACAATCGCCATATTCCTCAAGGGTACGTAAAACCTTGGTATGTCCCGACTTAATGCCGCGTGCGCTGTAGGTCTCTCTCGTAAAATTTAGATGGCGCATGGCTACGCCAATAAAATATCGTTGAAACAAAATGCCTCCCTCCCCTCTATTGTATCGTCTGTATCGTCGCAAAAAATACGACTCCTTATAATTAGATATCTTATTATAAGAACTGACAAATGTCAAGCGGTTGTCGTATTTTTGGCGATAATATCAAAAAAACCTCCGTTTTTAAGAAAAAAGGCCAGAAACAAAGAACGTTTCTGGCCTTTTTCCCAATATAAAGCAATTGTCAGTGTGACGCCTGTTTTTCAATAGACACCGTCACATCAGACCCGGGCTCTGCTTCCGGGTCCAGCCGCTCCGGTTCTGCATACACCGGGAAACGCAGGATTACCTTAAAAAGATCCCCGTCGAGCTGAATGTCAAAAACACCGCCCTGAAGCTCCGTCAGACTCTTCGCTATGGAAATACCAAGCCCGCTGCCCTAGCTGCCGCGCGACGAATCGCCGCGGATAAACCGCTCCATCAACGCCTCTGCCGAAATATTCAGTTCACTGGCAGAGATATTTTTAGCAGTGATTTCAACCATACCGCCATGCACCGTAATATCAAAATAGGCCCGTGTTCCCGGCATGGCATATTTACAGATGTTTTGCAAAATATTGTCGAATACGCGCCATAAGAGCCGGCCGTCTGCATGAATATATGCGCCTGTCTCCGGTGCGCCGACCACCGCCGTGATGCGGCTTTTCTCAAGCCGCTCGCCATACTCGCCAAGGGACTGGTTTAACAGTTCTACGACATCGGTGCGCTCTGCATTTACGGCAATCACACCCGCCGACGCCTTGGACGCCTCAATGATATCCTCTGTCTATTTCTTGAGTTTTGCCGATTGGCGCTCCAGCACCTCAATATATGCCGCAGCCTTTGTTTCCTCCAAATTTTCCTTTTTCAAAAGGTCAATATAATTAATAATGGAAGTCAAAGGCGTCTTAATATCATGGCTGACATTTGTAATCAGCTCCGTTTTAAATCGTTCGCTCTTCATACGCTCATTGACAGCCTTTGTAATGCCCTCATTGATCCGGTTTAAGTCTTCCCCGTGCTTTTTGAAATCATAGTAAAGGTTTTCCGTTTTGATTTTGTGATCAAGATCTCCGTTTGCCAGCGCCTCGCCGCCCTTTTGCAGCGTTTTCATCTGGATCGTAATAATACACAAAAGCGCCAACACGCCCAAGTCAAGCGTCATAAAGATCAGGAATCCCATAAAACTGCCTTGCCCACTTAACAAGAGCACCGCAACCATGTTAACGAGGACAAAAATACAGTACGCGATGACCACGCGCCACGTCAGAGAAATTCCGAGCACAATCTTACGGATGAATCGGAAGATCATGCGGAAAAACCGATAAATCACGGTATTGCGCCACCACTTCCCGACCTTTAAACGTGCCGCCAGTGTCATACAAAATGCATAGACCAGAATCGCATAAAATAAGATAGAGAGCGAAACCGCCACAATTCGAACGATTGCCGTGCTGTAAATCGCGTCGGAAACGGCTGCGCCCCAGATACACCCGACACAGATCAAAATTGCCAAATACAGATCAAATGGGATTTTATCCTGACGGATCAACTCGCACCGTTCCGTACCGGGCCGATGTCCTGCCGAGCACATCAAAAACACAAACAATGCAAAGGAGACGATCAGCATCGTGACCCCTGCAACGATGGCCGTATAGCGAATGCCATATAAAAACCCGACAAACTGCTCCAGGGAGTAAAAGGCGTCCACGGGCTGGAGCGGCGTACGGAGGTAAGCGTCCAACACAATTTCACGCTGCTCCGATTCGCCGGTGTCTGCGTCCTCATACAAATACGTATCTAAAAAATAACCGGAAAGTACCTTTTCGGCAGAGGCATCTCCTCTCGTGTCCTCAAAGACAGTTCCGTAATCGTCCCGGATAACAAAGAAATAATTTCCGTCCGCTATTTCCTCCAAATATGTTTCAAAATAACCACTGCGATAATAGGCCTCCGTATAAGATACCTCTCGAATGACGCTGTCCTGACAGATCCAGCTCTCATAAAAATCCGGTTCTTTGTAGTACCAATTATCTTCCGCCGCAATTAACACCGTAACGGCGCAGCCAATCACACCTGCCGTCAGGATTACCAGCAAAAAGAACGCCGTAATTCGCGCCCACAACGCCTGCGTCAGTTTTATCCTGCCCATAAGCTAAACCTCCAGCTTATACCCTTGCCCCCAAACCACTTTCAAATAGCGTGGTTCTGAAGGATTGATTTCCAGTTTTTCCCGAAGGTGGCGGATATGAACCGCAATAGTGCCCTCCGCACCCAGCGGCGTATCATGCCAAACTTCCCGGTAAATCTGTGAAGACGAGTAGACTTTGTTGGGGTTTTCCAGAAAAAGCTTTAAAATATCGTATTCTGTCGGCGTCAGCATGACAGGCTCGCCGTCCAAAGTAACCGACTTGCTCTTATCATCCATCTCAATACCACCGGCACGGAGAACGTCCTCCCGTTTCGGCAGGCCGCCAAGCTGCGTATACCGGCGCAGCTGTGCGCGCACACGCGCAATCACCTCCAGCGGATTAAACGGCTTCGTGATATAGTCGTCGGCGCCGACGGTCAGCCCCAGGATCTTGTCCATGTCTTCACTTTTGGCGGTCAACAGAATCACCGGGATATTATATGCCTCTCGCAACTTCGTAGTCGTCGCCATACCGTCAAGACCCGGCATCATAATATCCATCAAAACAAGGTGCACCTCATTTTGACGGAGTATATCAAGCGCGGCCTGACCATTTTCAGCCTGCAAAACATGATAGCCCTCCGCGGTGAGATAGATTTGCAGAGCATTTCGAATATCTTTCT
The DNA here is from genome assembly GCA_900551265.1 of uncultured Eubacteriales bacterium. Taxonomy (GTDB): domain Bacteria; phylum Bacillota; class Clostridia; order Oscillospirales; family QAMX01; genus Allobutyricicoccus; species Allobutyricicoccus pentlandensis. The sequence goes on from URVL01000025.1 coordinate 9,143, forward strand.
CGTCGTCACAAACCAGAATGTTGTACATGTTCCCAACCTCCGTCTTTAGTATAGCTGGAATTCGTTTAAGAAAAAAGCCGGATAACCCTTAAGGTTTCCTTAATAAGCCGGATACAAATCTCCGACCGTGCGTTGCCGGAGCGTCACGGCAAACGCAGCACCATATTTACTTCATGAATGTCCTCTTCCTCCACTACGTCCGTCTCCACGAAGCCCACACGTTCGTAAAGCCGCCGTGCTGCATGATTTCCCCAAATATACGTTGTCCAAAGCACCCGCATTTCATAATCCCGGTAGAGCAAACGGATCAGTGCAGTTAAAAACAGATATCCCCTGCCCCTACCCTGATATTTGCGGTCAACGATGTACTCCCACAAAAAGTATTCCTTGTGCGCAAAACGCCTCAGCATGGCAAACCCAAAGCAAACGCCGTCCTCAAGCGCATAGAAACCAAACGTGTCGTTTCGCAAAAGGTTTTTCTGAATCATTTCCGGCGTGGCAACAAAGGTTTTCTGATCCTCGGCAAGCGCTAATGCAGAATAGGTCTTAGTAGGTACGATTTCCATATTTCTATCCTCTCCATTTACGGTCGTTACCATTATAGCAGAAAGCCAAATGTCCCGCCAGCACTCTGAGACGTGACGCATACGCATATACGAAAAAACCGGCCGCGCAACAAGTTTGCGCGGCCGGCGATTGCCTTTTCAGGCTATTTCCATATCTTATTCATAGAGCTTCTGAAGCTTCTCAAGCTTCTCATATCTGGCCTTGGCGTTCTCCTCCGCTTCTTCAAAGAGCTCCTCTGCACGCTCAGGGAAGCTGCGGGTCAGGGCACTGTAACGGGCCTCATTCATAATGAAGTCACGATAACCGCCTGCCGGAGCCTTGGAGTCAAGGGTGAAGGGGTTCTTACCCTCGGCCTTAAGCGCCGGGTTGAAGCGGAACATATTCCAGTAACCACAGTCAACCGCTCTCTTCATTTCCTTCTGGCAGTTGACCATGCCGCCCTTAATGGAGTGCATCTCACAGGGCGCATAACCAATGATGAGAGACGGTCCATGGTAGGCCTCGGCCTCCGTGATGGCCTTAATGGTCTGAGCGGGGTTAGCGCCCATGGCGATCTGCGCAACATACACATAGCCGTAGGTCATGGCAATCTCGGAGAGGGACTTCTTGGCAATTGCCTTACCGGCTGCCGCGAACTGTGCGACCTGGCCGATCTGGGAAGCCTTGGAAGCCTGTCCGCCGGTATTGGAATACACCTCGGTGTCAAAGACCATGATGTTGACATCTTCGCCGCTTGCCAGGACATGATCCAGTCCGCCGTAACCGATATCGTAGGCCCAACCGTCGCCGCCAAAGATCCAGATGGATTTCTTATTGAGATAATCCTTTTCTGCAAGAATCTCACGGCCAAGTGTGCAGGCCTCACAGGGGCAGTTCTCAATGACGGAAGCCTCAAGCTCTGCAATATACTTACGGGATGCTTCCTGATTGGCATTGCCGTCATACATGGTGTCAAGCCACTTCTGCGCAGCAGCCTTCAGGTCAGCGTCCGTATAGTCGATCGCGATGAGGGCCTTTGTCTTTTCTGCCAGACGTTCACGAATGACCTTCTGTCCAAGATACAGGCCAAGGCCGTGTTCGGCATTATCTTCAAAGAGGGAGTTGGCCCAAGCAGGACCGCGGCCGCTCTTATCCACGGTGTATGGGGAAGTTGCAGCCGGGCCGCCCCAAATGGAGGAACAACCGGTCGCATTGGAGATATACATATGATCGCCGTAAAGCTGGGTGATCAGACGTGCATAGGATGTCTCAGCACAACCTGCGCAGGAGCCGGAGAACTCAAGAAGCGGCTGCTTGAACTGGCTGCCCTTCACAGTTGTATCGGTCATGTCTTCCTTTACAGAAACGTTCGCAACAGCATAATCGAACACTTCCTGCTGCGCCAACTCGCCTTCCTGCGGGACCATGGTCAAAGCCTTGGTCGGGCAAACGCCGATACAGACGCCGCAGCCCATGCAGTCAAGCGGGGAAATCGCCAAAGCGTACGTATAAACGCCCTTGCCCTTGCCGGCCTTCACAGGCGCGCTCTTCATAGCCTTCGGAGCAGCGGCAAGTTCTTCATCCGTCAATGCATACGCACGGATTGTAGCATGCGGGCAGACATAAGCGCACTGATTGCACTGTGCGCACTTGGCGGCATCCCATGTCGGAACTGTGACCGCAACACCGCGCTTCTCATACGCGGAAGCGCCCTGCTGGAAGGTACCGTCGACGTGATCCACAAACGCGGAAACCGGCAGGCTGTCGCCATCCATCAGGTTGATGGGCTTCTGAATGTCACGAATCATCTTCACAAGCTTCTCAGAACCCTTGAGCTGCTCGTCGTCCTTCTGATCCACAGCGTTGGCCCACTCGGCAGGAACATCGACTTTCTTGAAGGCCGTTGCGCCGGCATCGATTGCCTTGTGGTTCATATCCACGATATCCTGACCCTTCTTCAGGTAGGACTTCGTGGCGGCATCCTTCATGTGCTGGATCGCTTCTTCCTGCGGCATGATGTTTGCCAGCGTGAAGAACGCAGACTGGAGGATGGTATTGGTACGCTTGCCCATACCGATTTCAATAGCCAGATCGATGGCGTTGATCGTATAGAGCTGAATGTTGTTCTTCGCAATGTAACGCTTTGCCTCGGCAGGCATATGATGATCGAGCTCCTCAGGCGTCCACTGGCAGTTGATGAGGAACACGCCGCCGGGCTTGACGTCGTTGACCATCTTGTAACCCTTCGTCACATAAGACGGGTTATGGCAGGCAACGAAGTCGGCTTTATTGATATAGTACGGTGCACGGATCGGCTTATCGCCAAAGCGCAGGTGGCTGATGGTGATACCGCCGGTCTTCTTGGAGTCGTACTGGAAGTAAGCCTGAACATACTTATCGGTATAGTCACCGATGATCTTGATGGAGTTCTTGTTCGCACCGACGGTACCGTCGCCGCCAAGGCCCCAGAACTTGCACTCGATGGTGCCTTCTGCCGCCGTATTGGGCGAGGGCTTCTCAGCAAGGGACAGGCCGGTCACGTCGTCCACGATACCAATGGTGAACTGACGGCGCGGAGCGTCCTTAGCCAGTTCTTCATAAACCGCAAACACGGAGGAAGGCGGGGTATCCTTGGAGCCCAAGCCGTAACGTCCGCCGATAACGGTGATGCCGCTCATGCCGGCCTCGGAAAGCGCCGTCACGACATCCAGATACAGCGGCTCGCCCAGCGCGCCGGGTTCCTTGGTGCGGTCGAGAACCGCAATCTTCTTCACCGTCTTCGGCAGGGCGCCGATCAGACGGTCAGCGGCAAACGGACGGTACAGGCGGACCTTAATCAGGCCGACCTTCTCGCCGTGCGCGTTCATGTAATCAATGACTTCTTCTGCCACGTCGCAGATAGAGCCCATCGCGATGATCACGCGGTCGGCATCCGGAGCGCCATAGTAGTTGAAGAGCTGATAGTTCGTACCGATCTTGGCGTTGACCTTCGCCATGTATTCTTCTACGATGCCGGGAATTGCATCATAGTATTTATTACAGGCCTCACGGTTCTGGAAGAAAATATCTCCATTCTCGTGGGAACCACGCATAACAGGATGCTCCGGATTCAGCGCACGCGCGCGGAAGGCGTTGACCGCATCCATATCTACCATTTCTTTCAGGTCGTCATAATCCCAAACGGCGATCTTCTGGATCTCGTGGGAGGTACGGAAACCATCGAAGAAGTTCAGGAACGGGACACGGCCCTTGATCGCAGCAAGGTGGGCGACAGCGCCGAGATCCATAACTTCCTGTACGTTGCCTTCGGCCAGCATGGCAAAACCGGTCTGACGGCAGGCATACACGTCGGAATGGTCACCGAAGATATTGAGCGCGTGGGTAGCCAGCGTACGTGCCGAAACGTGGAACACGCCGGGCAGCAGCTCGCCGGAAATCTTATACATATTCGGGATCATGAGCAGCAGGCCCTGAGAAGCCGTGTACGTCGTTGTAAGAGCACCGGCAGCCAGAGAGCCGTGAACCGTACCGGCGGCGCCGGCTTCGGACTGCATTTCAATGACCTTCACCGTTGTGCCGAAAATATTTTTGAGTCCATTTGCGGCCCACTGGTCAACATAGTCTGCCATGGGGCTGGACGGGGTAATCGGGTAGATGCCCGCAACCTCGGTAAACGCATAGGACACATGCGCCGCAGCGTTATTACCGTCCATGGTCTTAAATTTTCTTGCCATGAAACTTTTCCTCCTGTATTTTTTGGTTTTTACGCAAAAATTATATCACTAAACAGACCGGTTGTAAAGCTAATCAGCCTGTTAATGCCAATGAAATCACTGTCTTCTCCGGCAGGTTCTTACTTGGAAGTCAGCGCCTGCGCATCGAGAGCAATCATGAGTTCTTCGTCCGTCGAAATCACAAACGTACGCACGCGCGCGCCCTCAGCGGTCACTTCCCGGTCTTCTCCGCGGCCCTCATTTTTCACAGGATCCACACAAACGCCCATAAATTCCAGGCCGTCGGCCACACGCTGACGCAGATAAGCGTTGTTCTCACCGATACCGGCAGTGAACACAAGCGCGTCAATGCCGCCCATTTCCGCGGCGTACGCGCCGATATACCGTTTAATCGACTGGAACAGCATTTCACGCGCAACATGCGCACGATGGTTTCCCGCCTCATCGGCGGCCGTGACATCGCGATAATCGCCGGAAACGCCGGAAACGCCGAGAAGTCCGGATTTTTTATTGAGAATATCCACAACCTCAGAAGCAGACGCGCCGGTACGTTCGCAGAGCACGCCGACAACCGCCGGGTCAAGCGTACCGCTGCGCGTGCCCATGACAAGACCGTCCAGCGGCGTCAGGCCCATGGAGGTATCAAAGCACTTGCCGTTTTTCACAGCGGCCACAGACGAGCCGTTGCCCAAATGACAGGTAACGATTTTCAATTCTTCAGCCGGCTTGCCGTAAAGTTCGGCACAGCGCGCGGAGACATAACGGTGAGAGGTTCCGTGGAACCCGTACTTCCGGATTCCGTACTTCTCATAGTACTCATACGGAATCGCGTAGAGATAGGACTGCTCCGGCATGGTCTGATGGAACGCCGTATCAAACACCGCCACCTGCGGCACGCCAGGCATGACCTTCTGGCAGGCGCGGATTCCCATCAAATTCGCGGGGTTATGGAGAGGCCCGAGCGGAATGCAATCCTCAATGGCCTTCTCTACGTCCGGCGTGACAACCATGCTGCCGGAGAATTTGGAACCGCCGTGCAGCACGCGATGGCCGACCGCGTCCACCATCCCCATATCAGCAATCACGCCGTACTCACTGTCCGTCAGCGCTTTCAAAACATGCTCGACGGCGACGGAGTGATCGGGCATTTCCACATCGCTTTCCAATACTACCTTGCCTGACACAGAGTGACGCATATGTCCGCCAAACCCAATGCGCTCGCATATGCCCTTCGCCAGCACCTCATGGTTGTCCATGTTGAAGAACTGGTACTTGAGCGACGAGCTTCCCGCATTGATCACGAGGATGTGCATATTCTCATATCCTTCCTTTACTTCATACTCTTCTTGCAAAACAAGTCATGTCATGATAAAATCATAACACAAATGACCAAACTATATTTTACAACACAATTGTGAAGAAAGCAAGGTTTTAAATACAAAAACAGACAAATTCTAAGAGGAACTACAAGATGCGCGCAGTAGGAGTCATCTGTGAATATAATCCGTTTCACAGCGGCCACGAATTTCATATCCGCCGTGCGCGGGAGATAACCGGCTTGCCTGTCTTATGTGTCATGAGCGGTCATTTTGTCCAGCGCGGCGAGGCAGCTATTATGAATAAGTTTGCCCGGGCCGAGATTGCGGTGCTTTGCGGCGCCGATCTTGTCCTGGAGTTGCCGGTATCCTGGGCGTGCGCGGGCGCACAGCGTTTTGCTGCGGGCGGTGTGGGGCTTCTGTCGTCTTCAGGCGTCGTCTCGCACATTGCGTTCGGCAGCGAGTCCGCCAACCTGGACGCCATTACCGCCGCCGCGCGCCTCACGCTCGACGCAGGCGTCAACGAACAGCTTCGCAGACTGCTTTCTACCGGTACAGCGTACGCCGCCGCGCGCCAGCGTGCCGTCGAGATGGCAAACCCGGCAGCCGGCGCGCTGCTCTCCTTGCCGAACGATACCCTGGGCATTGAATACGTCCGCGCAATTTTGGAAAATGGCTGCCCGCTTACGCCGGTCTGCATCCGGCGCGAGGGCGCCGTACACGACGGCACTGCGGCCGGAGCATTCGCATCCGCTTCTTATATTCGCGCGTTGCTGCGGACCGGGCGTGCAGACACGGCCCGCGCATATCTACCGGAACCTGCTCTCCACATTCTTGCCAGAGAAACGGAGGCCGGGCGCGCGCCGGTCGACGGGCACATGCTCGATATCGCTGTCATGAGCGTACTGCGGCGCATGACAGCTGCGGACTTTGCAAAACTGCCGGATGTCAGCGAGGGTCTTGAATACCGTCTGGCCCGTGCTGCGCGGGAGGCGCTCGACCCGGCTGATTTCTGTGCGCGCGTGAAAACGCGCCGTTATTCCCATGCGCGGTTACGGAGGATCTGCATGTCCGCCTTTTTAGGACTCACGCAGGAGATGACGCAGCCCGCGGTTCCCTATGCGCGCGTGCTGGCATTTAATGATATAGGACGTGCGCTGTTGCGTGAAATCAGGGACATTCCGGTTATCACAAAGGCTGCTGATGGGCGAAATCTTGGCGGCGCAGCCGCGCGGTGTCTGGAACTTGAAGCACGTGCGGACGACCAGTATGCGCTCGCCTATCCCTCCCGTTCAGCGCGGTACGGCGGTCAGGGATGGACACAGAGTCCCGTCTATGTAAGCGGCGGCCAGGGCCGCGGCACAGAACTATAGATATTTGCAAACGGACGTCTTTTTCCGATTTTCTTGGTAAAAGACGTCCGTTTTTTTATCGCTTATAAACTGTCTCCCTCGTGAAGCTCTCCGCGCTCCCTGAACAGCAGGGAAATACACCAGAGTCCCGCAAGTCCAACCAGAGTGAATATCACACGGCTTACGGTAGCGAGCTGCCCGCCGCAAATATACGCGACGATGTCGAAACCAAAGATTCCGACGCTGCCCCAGTTCAACGCGCCGATTATCACAAGTATTAGCGCGATCCTGTCCATGACCATTGTAATCAACTCCTTTATGTGCCGTTATTTTGTGTACGGCGGACATAAAAGATGTATGGAATTTTCTGTATGTAAATTTTTGCTATTTTTGATTAGGCCGGATCGGCCGGCGCTATTCATTATGAGATAAGCTATTGGCCGTATATTCCCAGCCCACAATACGTCTGCCTGGCATAAAATACCGCATGGGGCGCTGAATGGGACAATCCGGTAAAACGTCCACGATAGAAAGCTTTATTTTCATTTTTTCGGGTATGATAGATTTGATATAAACGCATACGCGCTCTCCCTCGCGCAGGCCGTCGCGAGGCTCCGAGAGGCCGGACAGGTTTGGCGTCAGTTCAACAAACACACCGTAAGGTTCAATTCCCCGAACAATTCCCTCCACCGTATCACCGGCATTAAAAAACGCAGCGTTTTCTTCCCAGGTCCCGAGCAATTCTTTATGTGAAAGAGAAATGCGGTTTAACATATGGTCAATTTCCGTTACAACCGCAGGTATGAGCTGGCCGGGATGAAAGCGGTCCGACGGATGGCGGATACGGGAGACGGAAATGTTTTCTATTCCGATAAAAGACGGAATTCCACGACCGATATCCACAAACGCGCCGAAGTTCTCCAGCCTTGTCACACAGCACCAGACAATTTCGCCAATACCCATCCTGGTCATAAAATAGTCCATGGCCTCTTCCTGCGCCGCACGGCGCGACAGCACAAACCGCGGTTCTTCCGCATATCCACCGGATACCGGCAAAACCTTAAAACACACCGGGCATCCTACACGGGAGAGAATCGCGACATCTTTTTGCCGCATAGGATCAATAATTGCCTCCCCACGCGGGATTGCAACTGTGCGTCCACCAAGTTCGACATATAAATTACAACTTCCATCGCAACGTACGGCACGGGCCTCCAGCGTGCGGCCTTCCATGCAGGCAGCTTCAAGTCCGTGGTATCCCGCAATCGCCTCCTGATTTTCGGCGGTATCATAAAGCAGTCCTTCCGGCGGATATCTCATTCCTCATCCCTTCCCTTCCAAGATACTATATGCCGGAAAGTGGTTGCCACATGACTCCAAACGTATATCCCGCAAAATTGCCGCGTAAAATGAATCAGATACTTTAGCCGGATACAGTCAGCTGATACAACATGTCACACGGGCGCCGGTTTTCCAGCCGTACGACATAATCCGACGACATGGCTTATGCCACAATCAGCAGGCCCCTTGTTTCCAAACTGCAACGAAGCTGCAATCAAAACCCCTTTACAGGGAAAGAAAAATGTTATATGCTAGTAATGGAGTGATAGAAATCCCACATATTGTATTTTTGAGAGGTGATATAACGTGTTTGACAGTACGATCAAATTTAAAATCGACGCCGAGAGCAATGCTGATATGAAAGCCGCTCTTTCCGAGGTATACAGCGCTCTTGTGGAGAAGGGGTATAACCCGATCAACCAAATCGTCGGTTACATCTTGAGCGAAGACCCGACTTATATCACCAATCATAAAAATGCACGCACGTTGATCCGCAGGATTGATCGTGATGAATTATTACAGGAGCTTTTGCGGAATTATTTAGACGTATGATGTATCATGAATTGGGCAAGACCGGGCTCGTTGTCTCAAGATTATGTTTCGGTTCCCTCACAATGGGACCTCTGCAAGCCGGATTTGATCCTGCCGAGGCGGGTGAAATTCTGGCTTTTGCTTTTGAAAAAGGCATTAATTTCGTGGATATGGCGCAGCTTTACGGCGTTTACCCTTATGTACGCGAGGGCCTTCGCCGCTGGGGCCGCGATAATATCATACTTGTTTCAAAAACCTACGCATATGAGCGTCAGATGGCGCTTGACGCCGTTGAAGAGGCGCGCCGCGCACTTGACCGCGATGTCATCGATGTCTTCATGCTGCATGAGCAGGAGAGCGAACATACTTTTCGCGGGCATATGCCGGCGCTGGAGGCGCTGTATGACCTCAAGGCAAAAGGTGTGCTCCGTGCCGTGGGCGCCTCTACCCATCATGTTGCCGGTGTGCGCGCCGCCACGGCGCTTGGCCTTGACGTGATCCACCCCCTGATCAACGTCGAAGGCTGGGGCATTGTAGATGGCACACGCGAGGAAATGGAAGACGCCGTCCGCGACGCTTACGCAAAAGGCATCGGCGTCTACATTATGAAAGCCTTCGGCGGCGGCAATCTGCACCGCCGTAGCGGGGAGTGCCTGCGCTATGTTTTAAGCCTTCCCTTTGCCGATGCCGTGGCCGTCGGGATGCAAAGTACCGACGAGGTGGAAGCAAATGTTCATTTTTTTGAAACCGGCTCGTATACGCCGGAACAGGAAGCGCGTCTAAAAGCAAAAAAACGCAGAATTCACGTGGAAGATTGGTGCATCGGATGCGGAAACTGCACGCAGCACTGCCCCCAAGGTGCTGCAAGTGTGGTGGAGGGCCGGATGCAGGTCGATCGTGAAAAATGTGTTTTATGCGGTTATTGTTCGGCTTTCTGTGATATGTATGCGATAAAAATGCTGTAAACTTGGCGAGTTTCGACAATTGTACCAATTACATTTGTGCAATTCGACAGTTTACAAAAGTATCAAGCCGTGTTATCATTGTTACAAATCAGTAACAAAGCAGTAACATGGTATGACTGAAACATGCAAAGGAGGCGCACGATGGCGACAGCCAAAAAAAATGCAAAAGATTATCTGGTGTATAAGGGCCGGCCGCTGATCCGCTCCGGAAACGTCCTTTATTATGGCGACATGAAGGATGAATATATCATTATGCTGCAGATTCTCGATACGGTGCCGAGTCATGGCCTGAATATTGCAAACCGCGTCATGATTACGCTGATGCGTACCGATGAATCACTGAATCCGCTGGAGCGGATTGTAAAAACCGGTGAAAAAACCGGAATCTATTCTGCGATAGACGTTGCATCCGTATGGTTGACCCGCGCATTGACATCTAAGTAATACCGACGTCTAATCCTTGTACTTTTTGGGGGATGTACAATGAGCCGTTACGCAAGAGTCGTAGTATTGGTTTGCGTGCTCTGTGTCGTTTTATCCGGCATGAGCTTCGCAGTGGACGGGGTGGTAAACGCCTCGGCGCTGTTTGTCCGTACGGAAACGTCTACGGAGGCCGACAGCATTGGAAAACTTTATAGCGGTGAGACCGTTGATGTCACCGGGAAAGTCGGTGACTGGTACATAGTGAATTATAACGGTCAGTCCGCGTATGTATTTGCCGAGTATGTGGATATGGGCGACGTGCAGGTTCAGTCCTCGATGGGATCCATCACAGGCAGTACCGTCAATGTCCGGTCTGCGCCGGGTACGGAAAACGAAGTCGT
>URVL01000026.1 GCA_900551265.1 uncultured Eubacteriales bacterium
CGGATTCCGCGGGAGGCGCCCTTTAAGATCGGAAGCTTATCAAGAAAGCTTTCTTCTCCCAGCTTATCGATTCCCACATCCTTTACCTTAACCATCAGCTCCGACATCATGTCGCCCACATAACCGCTGTCCTTGCTGCGCACCTGTGTGAGGATATTGTCAGAAAAGCTGGAAATATTCCGCTGCGCCCCCACGCCGTACTGAAGCGCGGCCTGGGAATCCATCAGGTCGATGCTGTTTTTGACCTCCTCTACCCGTGCTTTCTGCTCCGGACTCAATTCTTCCACCTGAGCGCGCACCGCTTCCACGCTTGCAGGCTTCTGCACTTGCAAGGCGGTATGTCCTTTACTCTGCATCAAAGCATCCAGTGTGATAGAATCTGCCATCTTTTATCTGCTCCTTCCCGCTATGAAAGCGCTTTAATGATCCTGTCCATGGTATTGGCATCCGGCATGGGCGCTACCTGCGTCAATTCCTCGGCAATACCGGACACCCCGAAATGGGCTGCATCCGTGGGGGTATCGTATACGCCAGTACGGAACCCATGCTTTTCCCAGGCCAGTCGCTGGATGTCCTCGTCCAGCAAGGCGTCGATCCCCGCCGTACCGGCCTCATCCAGGGCGATATACACATGGGAGGACCAGACGGTGGGCGTCGGGTACATCATCACAATGTCCCCCTTGATCTGTTCCCAGGTATCCGGGTTTTCCACGGCGAATTCCAGCAGCTGGTTTTCATAGCCGGCGATCAGAGGCTTGGCACCCATGCCGGTCTTCAGAAACTGATCGAACAAATCCGAGGAGGAGCTTTCCATATACCCCAGCTTCTGAAAAATATTTTGCAGCCGGGGCAGGATCTCCGCCAGATTGCTTTCGTCCGCCACGCCGCCGCAGAGGGTATTGGCCAAAAGCCCGGCGAACATATTGCCGGAATTGGATTTGGTCGGGTCGGTGGTGCCCACGGAAACACTGCCGTAAAGCTGGGGAAGGCCGATTTCCTCCCAGGTTGTGCCGGCTTCTATGGTCTCGGTCAATTTTTCCATGTCCACCGTGTATACGCCGTTTGTAACGACAGCAAGCCCGCTGTCGACCAAGGCCTGCGCCACGACGCTGCGGGTATACAGGACGATGGGTGTATTGAGGATGATCTCGCTTTTCACCGGGTCTCCATGAACCTGCTTATACAGTTCCAGAGCCGTCTGATTGGAGGGGAATAGGAAATCCCGCCCCTCGGCGTCGTCGGTGACCATATCGATGGAACCTGCCTTGGCGTAGTCGATGACCAGCCGATACCTGTCCCGCAGGATATCCTGTACCTCCTCGTCTTCCAGCAGGCCGATTTTTTCGCCGCCCACATAACCGTTGATTTCAGTAACGGTTTGGCTATTACTGATGAATACATAGGCAGCGGCGGCTATGATGACAGCTGCCAGGATGCCCAGCCCAATGAGCTTGGTTTTCATTTTCCGCCCTCCATTTTCAAGGTGCTTTTCAGGAGTTCGATATCTGCCTCGATATCCAGCAGCTCGCCCTGCATCAGATGGGCAAACTGCTTTTCAAAGGCGGAGTTCAGCACCGGCAGGGCCTCCGCCGTCTTTTGCAGAATATCGGCGACCTCCCCCGAATGAAGCTCCGTCTCCTGGAAATCCACATATCTTGTCAGCAATTTGGCGGCCGTATCCAGATAATAGGTAAAGAAGCGGCGCGCCAGCTTAATTTTGTCTGGATTTTCCTCCAGATAGGTTAGGATCCGGGCCCCGGTAGCATATAGAGCCTGCGCATCCTGCCGCACAGAGGAAGTTTTGATCTCTTTTACTGCTTTATCAATGTCTGCCAGGTCCGCCTGGGCATCGTCCAAAAGTTGCCGGATCTCTTCACCGCCAGGCATAGATTCCACATCAATTCCCGCGATTTTCCGGCTGGGCTTGAGCAGGAAAAACAGTCCGAAATAGATGCCGACACACAGCAGGATGCAGACAATCAGATTCCAATGGAAAAATAGGAACAGTAGCAGGAAGACGATTGCAGCAGCAAAGGAGGAAACGAGCATTCGCGAAGTCTCTTTCATCAGTTATACCCCTTTACGCTGCGGAACGCCTCCGTCAGATTCTCCCGGCCGTCGAACACCCGGGCATTGGTATACCGCGCCAGCTCCTCCAGTTGGGTTTCGTCAGCGTCTCCAAACATGATGGAGAAGACCGGGACCTCAGTTCCAAGCCCGGCGTAAGCCGCCTCAAAATCGGACAGGGACCCGCTGGACTGCCCGTCGGTGAGCAGGATGATCGCCGGCGTATACTGCGACAGATCATATTCTCCCAGCAGCTCAATCCCCCGCACGGCGGCCGCGTACATATCGGTACCGCCGCCTACTTCCTGGTTTTCCACTTTGTCATAAAGCGCTTCCAGCTCGCTGCCGTTGCCTGTGGCCGTATAAGTGTCGATCACGCCCCCGTTAAAGGGAATAAGGATATTCACCTCGTTTTCTGATGCCTGCAAGAAGTTTTTCCGGGCGTTCTCCTGGATGAGCAGCTGCTCCATGGCCTGAACCAGCTGTTCATTTCCCTCGCCGCTCATGCTGCCGGAGTAGTCCAGGCAGTACACGGTAAGGGAAGGCTTGCGGAAATCGGTTTGGTATAGATTTAGGCATTCAAACAGAACATCGGCAGCTGGCATTTTGATGGGGGAGAGCACCCGGTCGGGCTGCAGGCCCCAGTCGGCCCGGAATACATCCTTGTTTTTCTCCGAAACCCCGGTGTAGCCAGAACGGCGGCCGGTGCGCTGGATCTCGTCCTGCACATCCTCCGACAGCAGGTATTCCTGCAATTTTAAAAACAGTTCCTCCTGGCCATCGTCCCCTTTGTCCACATAGCCCAGGGGCGAATCCGCCAGCGAAAGACCGTCATAGGGGTACACTACATACAGCGGCTCCTCGCCACGCTCTTCCAGTTCCCGGTTGGCCTGGATGACCAGGCACTCGTAGTTCACCATAGCGTCATAATCGCCCTGCAAGAACATGTCCTTCAGCCAGTCCGAGCTGCCGGAGGAGCGGTCCACGCCGGAGAGAAGCTCCTGCATTTGCGCCCTCAGTTCGTCACTCTGCAGATCCTCCGATGTGATGACTTCCGGGTTGCCCAGGAGCGCGTACAAAAATCCGATATACGCGCTGGCGCCGGAATTGGACTGAGTGGCGCTGGTCATGCAGAAGCGGAGTTTTCCGTTCCGGATCGCCTCAAGAAGGTCGTTTACCGACACCTCCCGCCCCACAAATCCCAGCTCCTCCGCCAGGCTTTTGCGGATACCGAACACCACCGGCGAAATGGAGATGGATTCCGCGTGCTTGATCCGGTGTTCCGTATCCCCCACCGTCAGCCACAGGCGGCTGGCCGGCCACACGGCGTCATAGGGGATGTCTTCCTCTCCCAGTAGACGCATGATATCCAGCGAGCCCATATAGGTCATCTCAATGCGCACATGCTCCCTGTCGGAAAACTCCTCCAAGATCGGTTCCAGTTCGGAATTTTCCGATCCGGAAACAATACGCAGCACCGAGCTACCACCACCCAAAACCGTGTCGGCTTCACCTCCGTCCGTGCTTCCTACATTGCAGCCGCTGAACATTGTCAGTATCACGAAAATAGACAGCAGACAACCAATAAAGCCCCTTTTCATTTTCATAGTGAGACCCCTTCCTTTGCCAAAATTCGTATATTGCAAAGTAAATATTTTTTACAATTACAACAACCCATTATATTTTACAATGCGTCGTGTAAAATCTGCTACCTCAGCAAGGTAAAAGATATGTATATTTGGAGCAGTATGTGGATGGAGGGCATAGAATAAAACAAAGATGCTGAACTTGACGACACCGCAAAAAATAGACGATATCGCAAACAACAAGGCTGAGAAGCATCTTTTCCTAACAGAATGAAAAACGCCACATACAGCGGCAGAAATGCCTCAAAATTGACCCGAAATCACACACAAAAGCGCTGATATATGCCACACCCCCTTTGGCAGAGAGCAATTCTCGATTTCTCTTAAAGATTCGTAATAGGTATTGCAATTATCTCTGATTTGTATTATACTATATTCAAGATGAATTGGAGGTGCTTTGGTGAATACAGTTGGTGAGCGTTTGAAAACCCTGCGTGAGGGGATGGGTCTTTCGCAAAAAAAGATGGCTGAACTGTTGAATGTGACCCAGCCGAGCATCAACCGGTACGAACACGGGAAAGCGGTTCCTATCGAAGTGCTGATCGGGTATGCAGACTATTTTGATGTCTCGATGGACTATATCACCTGCCGCTGTGACGAGCCGCAGGGCAAGCTGTATCAGGCACGGCCGCCGCTCTCTGACAATCCGGAATTGGGAAAGTTTATCGAGATGTGCTTTGACCCACATTCTCCGATGAACGGGCGGTTGAAAGAGGCCCTGTTCCGCATGATGGAGGGTAAACAATGAAAGCTGTGATTTACGCCCGATATTCTTCCGATAATCAGAGAGAAGCAAGTATTGAAGGACAAATCCGGGAGTGTACCGCCTTTGCCGAAAAGAACGGGATCACAGTCCTGCGGCACTATATCGACCGAGCTATTTCCGCTAAGACGGATAACCGGCCTGAATTTCAGAATATGATTAAAGACAGCAATAAAAAGCTGTTTGATATGATCATTGTCTGGAAACTTGACCGGTTTGCCCGGAACCGCTACGACAGCGCCCGGTATAAAGCGCAGCTCAAGAAAAATGGTGTGAAAGTGGTTTCCGCTACGGAGGTCATTTCAGACGGCGCGGAGGGGATCATTCTGGAATCCATGCTGGAAGGTTTTGCCGAGTACTATTCGGTTGACCTCTCCGAAAAAGTCGTGCGCGGCATGACCGACAATGCTCTGAAATGTATGTTTAACGGCGGGACGCTGCCGATGGGGTATGTGATTGACGCGGAACAGCATTTCCAGATCGACCCGGTCACGGCACCGTATATTCTGGACGCTTTCAAACAGTATGACGAAGGCGCGACTATGACGCAGATTCGGGACTGGCTCAACGAGCAGGGCATGAAAAATACCCGTGGAAATCCCCTGACCTACAACAGCGTACAGCACCTATTGAAAAACCGCCGCTACATTGGCGAATATCAGTACAGGGATATTCTCATTCCTGATGGCATACCTGCTATCGTACCGAAAGACCTTTTTGACCGGGTACAGGCCAAAATGGAGAAAAACAAGAAAGCCCCGGCTCGTCACAAGGCTGAGGACGATTATCTGCTGACAACCAAATTGTTCTGCGGGTACTGTGGAGCCTATCTCTGTGGCGAAAGCGGCACCAGCCGCACCGGAGTTGTCCACCACTATTACAAGTGCGTTTCGGTAAAAAAGAAGCGCAAGGAATGCCACAAAAAGCCGGTTAAGAAGGGTTGGATTGAGGATTTGGTTGTCTCCGAGACCATGAAGATGATCATGGATGACGATGCAATCGAAGCTATCGTTTCGATGCTCATGGAGCTGCAGGAACAGGACAACACCAATATTCCCCTGTACGAACGACAGTTACAGGAAACGAATACCAAGATTCGCAACTTGATAAATGCGATCCAACAGGGTGTTTTGACCAAATCCACGAAAGAGAGCCTTGAAGAATTGGAGGCGGCAAAAGAGGAATTGGAAAACCCGTCTTGCCAATGAGCAGTTGTCCAAGCCTCCCAAGGTCAGCGCGGAGTTTATGACCTTCTGGCTCCACCGCTTCCGCAAGCTGGATGTCACCAAGCAGAGCCACCGGAAAATGCTGATAGACACCTTTATCAATGCGATTTATCTTTATGACGATAAGATGCTGATCACCTTTAACTACAAGGACGGGACGAAGAAAATCACTTTCAGCGAGATACAGGAAGCCTCTAAACGGGATGCTTCTGGTTCGGATTTGGAATGCTCACCGGCACCACGCCGGAGTAAAATTTGTTTTGCTCCGGCGTCTCTTTTGTTCCTCTTGTCCTGACCTTCCCTGCGCCGGGCATCGTTTCAGCTATCCCATTCTCCAAACATAACAGTAATACCCGCACAAACGTAACAAAAAGAGAGTTGACGGTTTGTCAACTCTCTTTTCTATAGCTCCATAGCATTTCATGCCTTACGGTTTCTCTTTCATCATCAGGCCTTATTGCCGGACGGCTGCCATTTGTGATTCTTCTGATTGCCGCTTACACAACTGCGACACCGTAGCAAACTGATACCCTCGCGTCTTAAGCTCCGTAATTATTTTTTTCAGAGCTGCAACCGTCTGCGGATTGTCATCATGGAAAACAATTGTGTCACCATCCTGTATATGATTTACAACCGTCGTATAAATACGCTCCGCATCAGGATTTTCCCAGTCGCCGCTGTCGATCGTCCACAAGATAAGCGGCAGGTCTATCGCCGCCTGGACCTTTGGCGTATATCTTCCGTAGGGGGGACGTACATGCTCGATTGTATAGTCCGGCAGAATTTTATGAAGAACATCTGCGGTCTGCTGAATTTCCCTTTGTATTCCCTCTGTGTCCAGAGTGGTAAGATCCGCGTGCGAAAACGTATGGCTTCCGATTTCATGACCACTGAGCGCTATTTCCTGTACAAGCAATTTGTTTTCCGACAGCTTTTCTCCTACCAGGAAAAAAGTCGCCGGAACCTGCTCATCGTATAAAATATCCAAAACCTGCGGCGTATATCGGGGATTGGGGCCGTCGTCAAAGGTCAGCGCCACAACGGGTCGGCTGTCATCAATCTGTACTACGATCGCGTCACGATTGAGCCGGTGATAGAGCCCTGCAAACAGCCCCCACACGACGAATGCAATCATTCCAACGATTAAGACGCCAAATAGCAGATTTTTTCGTTTCATTTCCATTCTCCCTTCCTATGCAGCAGCCGGATCAGGTAGCCATGTAATGCCGCCGTGCTCTGAATGGCCTGGAAGAATAAAAGAAAGCAGACAAATCCAAAAAAACTGTTTTGAAATGGGATTCCCAGTTTTCTTTGATAGAGATACATACTCAAAAACAGCAAAAGGTTGATCGCCACTGTAAATAACGTAAGAAATCCGGCAAAGTAAAAATATCCAAACGCCGCGAGGACAACGCCTGGAATGAGACCGAATAAAAAAGCAAAGTCTAGATAAATAATGGAAAGATTGACAAAGGCAAAGTATCGGGCGCATGAGGACCCCTGCCGCCATGGGGGTACGGACGTCAGCCCCTCTATCATTCCGATTGCCCATCTTTTACGCTGATTATACAGGCCGTTTACCGTTTCCGGAACCGTCGTGTAGCCAACTGCACCGGGTTCATACGTGGATGAAAGGCCCTGCTGGAGCAGCTGATAGGTCAGTACGATATCTTCTCCCATCACGTCCTTCCATCCGCCGGTTTTTCGAACCGCCTCTGTCTGATAAGCACTAAAGGCGCCCTGTGCCACCAGGGTAGACTGATAACTGCCCTGAAAACGTTTGACTGCGGCAATGCTGAGCAGGTAGTCATAGTTTTGCATTTTTGCAGCCAGAGTAGCTCTCGAATTCTGAACGAACAGATTCCCGGCAACGCAAACGCTCTGACAGGAGACAATATGATTCATGATCTTCTGCACCGCGTGCTTTTCCAGACAGGTATCGGCGTCTACGGTCATAAAATAAGGCGTTTGAACCATTGCCAAACCTGCATTTAATGCCTGCGCTTTGCCCGGCCGGTCGTAGTACATATACTTGATACAGCAGTCTTTCCCGGCCAACGCCTGCATTTTCGTAATCTCATGCCGGGTCTGGTCCGTTGACGCATTATCTACAACAATCAGGCAAATATGCCCGGCATACTGCTGATCTAAAACCGCCTGAATGGCTTTGGAAATTCCCCGTTCTTCATTATGCGCACACATAATGATGGTGGTATCCTCTGTAGTATCGGGATATTCTTTTCGTTTCCAATTCAACAGATTGGAGAAAAACATTGTGCTCATCAAAAATCCCGGGAGAAGTGCAATTCCAATAATCACCCACCACACGTACAATCCCGGCAAAATATATAAAATGCCCTGCGCCCAGCCAACCGCAAAGAACAGCGAAACGGCCAGCCACAGTACACCGAACAGAGCAGAAAGGAAAAATTTTACTTTCAAGGAATCACCTCCTCTCCAATGTACGCCGGTACAGGAAAATAGGTGATATTGTCCTCTGAGAAGCGCGGTTATTTCCTTCTGCTTTTCCAGACTATCGCACGCATCCAGGGCATCCGGTCTCTTTCTTCGGTGCGTGACAAAGCGTGACAAACGCTGCGTTTTTTGACGGACTGGGAAAGATCCCCTTCAAGCTGTTAGAAAAGGCCTCTGTTTCGAGGCATTTTAAAACGTGGTGGAAACCTGAAAAAGCCGCTCCTTTCTTGTTTTATTCTCTATGCCTGAAATCCTCCCGCCTATCGTGCCGGCAGCGCCGCTGCAAAAAGGGATGTTATCGAATGATAACATCCCTTTGCTGCAATTTGAGTTCGGTCCTTCGCATGCCACGCTGTCTGCACCCCGGACAGCGCCCGCATGATTTTCTACACGCTACCGAAACAACCGCTTCATAAATTCACGCGCCGCATAGCGCCACACGTCCCATTCGTGGAAACCGGGGCAGGAATAGAAGACATTGGAAAACCCGCGCGCATTCAATTCGCCAAGCGTCGCACGAAGCGTGTCGCACATGGGCTGCTCATCCTCGCCTGCCGAGACAAACAGGAGGTCAAAGCGTGCGCGATACTTTTCCACGTCTTCAAACACGTCCGTAAGGTCGTAGCCATCGCCTTTATAGTTAAACCCGCCGGAAAAGATGCCGACGCTCGCAAAAACGTCCGGATTTTTCATCACGGTCATGTTCGACTGCATACCTCCCATGGAGAGGCCGGCCATCGCACGTCCATGACGGTTTGCAACCGTACGGTACTTTGCGTCAATAAACGGAATGCAGTCGCCAACGATCACTTCGTCGATGCTGCCCATCGACTCGTTGCTCGTGCCATCCTCACGGAACGCGTAGCCGTTGTTCATCACAATGATCATCGGCTCCATTTTACCCTCCGCCAGCAGATTGTCGGCAATATAGTTGATCTTGCCCTGCCAGACCCAGCCGACTTCGTTTTCACCGCCGCCGTGCTGGAGATAAAGCACGGGGTAGCGGCGGTCCGTCTGTGTTTCATATCCGGGAGGCGTATAAATAAAGCAGTTGCGCCAGCGCCCGGTCAGTGCGGATTTATAGAGGTCCATACGCACCGTGCCGTGCGGCACATCCTTTAAGAGATAAAACTCCGGATCGGCGCCGCCCGGCATCTCAAAGAAATTGATGGGCTGGAAGCAGCCGTACCCATAGGGCGCGAGCGCGTTCGGAGCCTCCACGCCGTCGACAAAGTATTTGTGATAATGGAATCCGTCGCGGATGTCGTCTACCGTGACGGACCAGTATCCGTCTGTGTCCGGCGTAAGCTCATAGGTGCCGGGCATGGAACCGCCGATGCCCTTTACGACGACGCTCTTCGTTCCCTCAGGCGGACGGTAGTTGAAGCGCACGCGCCCGTCCTCCAAAAGTTCGCAGCCCTGGCGTAGCGGGATATAGGCGCCAGTTTTCGTGCGGTCGCCAAATGTCAAAAGCTTATGTACGTCGTCAAAAAAGAGCGGGTAGGAATAAAGCGCCTGATTCGTCCTGATATCCTTCATCATTCGATCCTCCCCTCACCGGAACAACAGCTGCGCAAATTCGCGCAGGCTGTAGCGCCATACGTCCCATTCATGATAACCGGGACGCGTGTATTCTACACCGTGAATTCCTTTTTCTGCAAGCGTTTTCAGCGTGTCATGATTTGCTTCCGTCATGCGCTCGCTCTCGCCCGCAGACACAAACAGGACCCGGATCAGACGGTTGAACCGTTCGGCGTCCTCAAATGCCGCAGACACGTCGAAATCGCCGAACATTCCCTTCGGGCTGATGCCTCCCGAAAAGACGCCGATGGCGGAGAACAGGTCCTCCATATGGTTGAGTCCGATCGAAAACGCCTGTGCGCTGCCAAGCGAAAGGCCGGCAATGGCGCGGCTCTCGCGGTCCGAACGCGTACGGTATTTCGCGTCAATAAACGGGATGCAGCCCGCCGTCAGTTCCCGGTCAAAGTCGCCGGGCAGGAACATATTGATCTCGCCGTCTACAAATGCATAGCCGGAGTTCATCACCACGAGCATCGGTTCGCACTTGCCTTCCGCGATGAGGTTATCCAGAATATAATTGAGCTTGCCCTGCCAGATCCAGCCCGTTTCGTTCTCGCCGACGCCATGCTGGATATAGAGGACGGGATAGCGGCGGTCTGTCTGCGCATCGTAACCGGGAGGCGCGTACACCCATGCGGCCTTCCAGCGTCCGTTGACAGGGGACTGATAAAGCTCCATACGCACATCGCCGTGCGGCACGTCCTGCAAGAGGAAAAAATCCGCGTCGCGGTCGGGCATTTCAAAGAAGTTGCAGACATAAAATCCTCCGTACCCATAGGGTGCGAGGGGGTTCAGCGTTTTTACGCCGTTGACATAGAAATCGCAATAGTGGAAGCCGGGGTTGATATCCTCCGCCGTGCAGCTCCAGTAGCCGTCGCCGCAGGGCGCAAGGTCATAAGACGCGCTCATGGAGCCGCCCCACCCCTTCACGCGCACGCTCCCGGCGTCCGGCGCATAGTAGTTAAAACGCGCCACGCCGAAATCCAGGATTTCCACGCCGGGCTTTTCGTCCACATAATAAATACGGTTACGCCCATTTTCGCCCTTTTCAAACACCGCTTTTTTGTTCAGCGGGTCAAAATAGAGCATGTGCTGGGAAAGCGCCTGGTTCTCTAAGATAGGGTCTTTCATGCAATGCCTCCCTCCTTGGGAAAAAAGTTTATGATACTTCTATCTTACCCGCACCGTCGTACAGAATAAAGTTACGATTTTATAAAAACGTTATCTTTTTTACCTCCATATAAGATAGTATCGCCAAAAAGGCTTGATTGTAAAATCTATTCCGTGTTAAAATGTGACAAAAACACAAGGAGGCCCATCATGAATCCTTACGATCAGTCCTACAATTCGCACATTTTGTGCTTCGACCCCGTCAACCGCACCAAAGCCCGTCCGCAAATCCCCGTTGGCACGAATCCTTTTCACGGCGCGGCAATCGACCGCCGCTTTGAAGCGGTTCCCGGCGTACGGGGGACGGCGGACGGAGGCGTACGTATTA
This sequence comes from uncultured Eubacteriales bacterium, assembly GCA_900551265.1. Lineage (GTDB taxonomy): Bacteria > Bacillota > Clostridia > Oscillospirales > QAMX01 > Allobutyricicoccus > Allobutyricicoccus pentlandensis. Next base: position 11,257 of record URVL01000026.1, read on the forward strand.
CATTCCATGCGCCGGAAGCATCGCGCGTCACCATGACGATCCCCGGCATGAAGCATGAATTTGTCTTTGCAAAAGCAGAGGACGGCTATTGGGCCTATGAGGGCAGCGACATCGCGCCGGGCTTTCACTATGTACAGTTCCACGTCGACGGCGTGACGGCCTACCATCCTGAGCTGCCCATGGGGTTTGGCTGCATCGGCGCCATCAACTATATCGACGTCCCCGGCGATGAGGACTACTATCTCTTAAAAGACGTTCCGCACGGCACCATCCGTCAGGAACTCTACAAATCCGAAATTTGCGGCGGCCGCTGGCGCAACGCCTGGGTCTATACGCCTCCCTGCTATGACGAAGATCCGTCGCGCCGTTATCCCGTCATGTATATCCAGCACGGCGGCGGCGAGGATGAAACAGGCTGGTTCTGGCAGGGTAAGCTCCATTATATCCTGGATAACCTCATTGCAGAAGGGAAATGCGAGCCAATGCTCGCCGTCTGCAACTACGGCAACGCCTACCGGGCGCTGGAGGGAGATGAATATGAAGTCTGCGCACCCGAAGACATCATTACCTTTGAGTGCGTACCCTTCATCGACGGCAAGTACCGCACCATTGCCGACGCCGAACATCGTGCGATCTGCGGGCTTTCCATGGGCGGCGGCCAGTCGCGGCACATCGCGCACCGTCACCCGGAGGTATTCGCCAACCTCGGCGTGTTCAGCTCCGGCGCAGGCTTCCTGGTAAAAGGCGAGGCGCAGGGCGTCAGCTTTGACTATTCCGAGCTGTTTGCAAGCCCTGAGCACTATAACGCCATCATGAAAACGACGTTCGTCGGCTGCGGCACGGAGGACATGCGTCATGCGTACACGTCCGAGCACGTGCGTCCGCTTGAGGAAGGCGGCTATAACGTGCATTATCACGCTTATCCCGGCGACCATGAGTGGAACGTCTGGCGCAAGTGCGCGCGCGATTTCGCGATGGAGATTTTTAAGTAAGACACAAAGAGCGCCTCTTACGGCACCGTAAGAGGCGCTCTTTGTTATTCCCGGGAAGAAAAAAGGAAAACCTCACAAGATTTTTGCAGTTTCCGGCAGGTGTCGATTACATACTTTGTCCCACGGCTTTTCCCATCCCAAAAAGCAAGTATGATATCTGCGTAAGCGATGATCTCCAGATTTCGTTTTAAGGGCGCCGACCTTCCAAAACGAGCGTAGTCCGGACAAAATTCCGTCAGTTTGATTTTGTGGTCAACTGCATAGTTTCTGGCACACCTGTCCATCCCCTTTGCGCCGCCGGATATAATTTCTGTAACGTCTTCCGGCAGATATTCCCCGAAATCTTTTATCGAAAGAGATCGCGATCCAATAATTGCAATTTTCATGTGAATCACCTCACAAAATAGCGAACTCATCCTAGGTTCATATCTGCATCATAGCACATTATGAGTTCATAATAAACCCATAATGAATGCTATGTGGTGATTTTATGAAAAAGAATATCCGGCATCTTTCTCTGCGGATTGATGACGAGACATTGAAAAAGTTTCGTTATATCTGTGAATTTGATGGCCGCTCGGCAAACGGACAACTTTTGGTCTATATCCGCACCGCCATCCGAAAATTTGAAGAGGAAAACGGAGAAATTCCTGTGGACTCCCTGAGATACGAACTCTAATCTTGTGATACGTTACCATAAATTATACATGCAAAGGGTGTGTCCACGTATCAGGTTTTGAACAGCAAGCGCTTCGCTATTGCTGAATATCGGTCAGATGAATAAAAGCACCCCCTGCTCTCTTTTTTGGAGAGCAGGGGGCTGCTTGTTTTTTTAAGCCTTATTTCAATGTCTTTGCGTAACTGTCTTTCAGGCTCACCGTACGGTTAAATATCGACGGGTTCTTCGTGTCGCGGCAGAAGTAGCCCAGGCGCACGAACTGGAAGCGTTCGCCGGGCGCGGCGCCGGCCAGCGCCGGTTCCAGCTTGCAGCCGGTGAGATGTACAACGGATTCGGGGTTAATATAGTCGTCGTAGGTCTTATCCTCCGGCATGTCGTTCACATCTTCCAACGTGAAGAGGTTGTCATAAAGGTCGATATCGGAATCCACGGCATGCCGGGCGCTGACCCAGTGAATGGTTCCGCGCACCTTACGGCCGTCCGACGGCATACCGTCGCGCGAGACCAGGTCGGCGGTGCAGACGATCTGCGAAATGGAACCGTCGGCGTTTTTTTCTACCCGTTCGCACTTCACAATGTACGCGCCCATGAGCCGGACCTCACGTCCCGGCGTCATACGCTGGAACTTGGGCGGCGGCACTTCGGCAAAGTCGTCCTCCTCGATCCACAGCTCCCGGGTAAACGGCACCTCGCGTTTACCTGCCTCCGGATCCTCGGGGTTATTTGCAATAGAGAAATACTCAGTCTGATCCGCCGGGTAGTTTTCGATGACGACCTTTACGGGCTTTGTCACGGCAATACGGCGCAGGGCGGTTTTATTCAACTCTTCGCGCAGGCAGTGCTCCAGCAGACGAATATCAACCAGGCTGTCGTTTTTTGCAACGCCCACGCGGCCCAGGAAATCAATAATCGCATGCGCGGTATATCCGCGGCGGCGCAGGGCGCACAGCGTAGGCATACGCGGGTCGTCCCAACCGTCCACAATACCGGTCTCGACAAGCTTGCGCAGGAAGCGCTTCGACATCACCGTGTGCGTAAGATTCAGCCGTGCAAATTCAATCTGGCGCGGATGGGCGTCCAGACCGCAGTAGGCATTGACCTTTTCCACCACCCAGTTATAAAGCGGACGGTGATTTTCGTACTCGAGCGAACACAGGGAATACGTAATGCCCTCCAGCATGTCCTGCACCGGGTGCGCATAGTCATACATCGGGAAAATGCACCACTTCCTTCCCTGGCGGTGATGCTCGATATAGCGGATTCGGTAGAACACCGGGTCACGCATATTGAAGTTGCCGGAGGCCAGGTCGATTTTCGCACGCAGGGTATACTTCCCCTCCGGGAACTCGCCCGCGCGCATGCGGCGGAACAGGTCCAGCGATTCTTCGACCGGACGGTCGCGGTACGGCGACACGGCAGGGTGCGTCAGATCGCCGCGGTACTCGCGAAACTGCTCCGGCGTCAACTCGCAGACATAGGCGTCGCCATGCAGAATGAGCTGTTCGGCAAACTCGTAGGTTTTTTCAAAGTAATCGGAGCCGTAATAGAAGCGGTCGCTCCAGTCAAAGCCCAGCCAATGGATGTCCTCTTTGATCGCGTCTACAAACTCCGTATCCTCCTTCGCAGGGTTTGTATCGTCCATACGGAGGTTGCACAGGCCGCCGTACTTTTTGGCCGTGCCAAAATCCACCAGCAGCGCTTTGCAGTGCCCGATATGAAGGTAGCCGTTTGGCTCCGGCGGGAATCTCGTATGCACATGGTCGGCACGGCCCGCAGCGAGATCCTCATCGATCAGATCGTGGATAAAATTATTGGAATCACTCATCGTGTGTCACCTCAGTGTTATTTCAAAATGATTGGCCGCGTATGGTCAGGAAAGCCTCTCTATCATCGAGGCAATCCGCGCACGTACGCGCGTCTCGCCCAGTACGCGCATCACTTCAAACATATCCGGGGAATTCTGCTTCCCCGTCACAGCGATACGCAGGAACATGCTGACATCCGCCACGCTGCCGGGATACTGCTCCGGCGCGGCGCGGTACGCCTTCATGTCGGCGGCAAAGCCCAGCGAGCCCGCAACTGCCTTAATCTTGTCAAACCATACGGACTGTTCGTCCGCCGGATCATACGTCGCAAGAAATGCCTCCAGCGCGGCGCGGATCGTACTCCGCGCAAACTGCTCCGGGTAGGCGTCCTCAATTTGGAACAGTTCGTCAAAGAAGAAGCCCAGATACCCGCGCACCTCGCGCCACAGAGCAAAATCCTTACGCGGCTTTTTGCCGCCGCGCCCGATGGCGAGCGCCGCGCGGGCAAGCTCCGGCTGAGACCCCAGGCAGGCGGCAAATTCGCGGTCGAATTCGTCTGCCCAGGCCAGCACCTCCCGGTAAACCGTATCCGCGCTCATGCGCGAGATCACGTCCTTTGACACGTCGCGCAGCTTCATCACGTCGAAGAGCGCGCCGGCGGGGTTCATTTTTTTATAGGAAAACCTGAACTCCGAGGCCGGAAGCATGGGATTCGCACGCCGCCAGTCCTCGAAATTGGAATTGAGTATGGTGAGCAGATATTCATAGATGGAGTCAACCGGATACCCTTCGGCCTGGTAAAACGTCAGAGCAAGCTCCGGATCCTTGCGTTTGGAGAGCTTGCGCTTGCTTGCCCCGTCCATTTTTTGCAGCGGTCCAATATGCAGGTACTTCGGCGGACGGAAGCCCAGCGCGTTGAAAAGCTGAAGGTGAAACGGCAGGCTCGGCAGCCATTCATCTCCGCGCACAACGTGCGTAGTGCGCATGAGATGGTCGTCCACCGCGTGGGCAAAGTGATAGGTCGGAATCCCGTCCGACTTCAAAAGCACATGGTCGATATCGTTCTCCGTCAGCTCAAGATTTCCCTTAATGAGGTCGGTGAACTTGATTTTCCGCGCAATGGAACCCTCCGAACGAAAACGCAGAACCCAGGGACGGCCTGCGTCCAGCATGGCGCGGATGTCCGCAAGGGGCCGGTCGCGCCACACGGCCCAGCGGCCGAAGTAACCGAAGTTGGCCTTTTCGGCTTCCTGCTCCTCATGCATCCTGGCCAGTTCTTCCTCCGTGCAGAAGCACGGGTACGCATGGCCCTCCTGTACAAGCTTTTTGGCGTAGACATGGTAGATCGCAGCGCGTTGGCGCTGGCGGTACGGGCCGTATGCCCCGCGCTCTCCGTCAACCGTGGCGCCTTCGTCAAATTCAATATGGTAATGGCTCAAAGCCCGAATTAACGTTTCCACCGCACCGGGGACCTCGCGTTTTGCGTCCGTGTCCTCGATACGCAGGTAGAGCACGCCGCCGGACTGGTGCGTCATGCGCTCCGAAGTGAGGCCCTGCACGAGGTTCCCAAGATGAACAAACCCCGTCGGACTGGGGGCAGCGCGCGAGACGACGGCCCCTTCGGGCAGTTCGCGCGCGGGATATCGGGCCTCCATGTCCTCCGGCGTCTCGGTGACATCCGGGAAAAGAAACTGGGCAAGCGCTAGATAATCCATGATAGTCCTCCATCCATAACAATATTATGTATTTTATCATAATGAAGAGTGGTTTGCAATGCCCGTGACCTCACAGATTCGCGGGTGATCCCTTATTCGAAAGAGCCGGACGCCTGATACCTGTCTGCGGCCGAAACACTATTTTGTCTGTATTTATGCATGGCTGCTATTATAATATTATACAAATTTAAAAATTTTTATTGACTTTTTTTATTCAATATGATAAGATGGTACCATAAAACTGGAAAGGTGGTGTGAACCCCATGGGCCGGAAAGTTCTGCCCAAGAAAGGATTTGCGGACAGATGAAAGATGTAAATGTACAGGGTTTTGAATGGAAATTCGACTGGCGGACAGGTTACGCCGCTTAAAAATATTGTCATAATGGCGAGCGGCACTTACCGGACTTATTTGAAGGTGAAAACCGCATATGATATTAACACGCTGGAGATTGCACAGTATACATACAGTCATGTGATTGAGTCTTATGGGAATTACCCCTCTGAGGGTACGCGTTACTCTAATTTCAACAATCCTTGCCCCTATGCCATAGATATTGCCGTCGGCAGCACTCCCGGCAGCGGCGGCGGGATGTATTTTAACTGCGAGGTGACTATTGATGGCAGATCTTATTCGTAGCATGAAAAGTCGCCATGGCTTTGTCCGGCTGATCTCCTTTACTCTTTGTCTCTGCCTGCTCTTTTCCCTCGCTGCGTGCGATTCCGCAGAAGAAGAACCGGGGACATCCGATACCTTGGATGTCTCCAATCCCCCTACGGAGGATGTCTCAGATGAAGCAGAGGACGACCCGGACGAAATTGCCCAACCGGATGAGACCCCGGACGAGACGGGGGAGGAATCCGGCGAGGAGGACGGGGCTTCTTCCGCCTGGGAGGATGTTCAGGCGCAGGTGGAGGCGCTTGGGCTTCCCGAAGGGCCGAAGTTTTCCGGCTTTGAGAATTTTTCTTTCGCGGGCCCGTATCTTGAGAGCCTGGGCGAATTCCGGCAGGATCTGGTCGAGCCGCTCTCTCTTACGGACGATGTCTGGGAATACTTAGAAGTCGACGGGCTGCCCGGTCCGCGTCCTTCCATGCGAGAGCCTGTGGAAATCGGCGGCGAGGACTACACACTCTATCTTCGTTTCACGCAGGGCCCGGAACGCGACACGCCGGGCTACTTGAGCTATTATTATTTTGAGCGCACAGTGGAAGGCGATGCCGCGGCCAAGGATACCGCAATTCAGGCACTTTACGAGCAACTGGTCGAGGAGCTTGGCGAGCCGGAGGAACCCGGCACGAATGTCGCTTTTATGGTTGAAAACGACGGCCTCTCGCCGGAAGATTATATCGCCGATACGGAAACCGAGCAACCGCCGCTTTATGACACGGTACGCGGCGGCATCGAGGCCGGTGCGCATGGCGCGCAGGAGTATGAAAAGTGGGTGTTGGCGGATGGAATCCTTTATCCCGGAATGGTGGTGGACGCGCTGAAGCTGGGTGTGGAGCCCCAAACGGCGACGGATGAGAACGTGGCGCTGTTGGTCACACTGGGTGTGAACAACAACAGCTCGAGCGTTGTGCTGACGGTGACTATGCAGCTGATCAGCGCGGCGGATACGGAGGTCGCCCGTTATCAGGACGAGCGCACTGCAAAGTTTATCGAGGAACGTATCGCAGAGCGGCAGGCGCGGAAGTCATAAGCAAGGCAGTTTCAGCCTTTTATTTGAAAAAAGCAAGGTTTTTGGGCCTTGCTTTTTTTCGCCCTTTTCTCTTGAACTTAAGGCACCGCCGGCGTATAATAAGAAAACGGCGCGAAAAAAGAGAACATGCGCTATCATGAAAGGGAAAAGGAAGTGCTTTGTTGTGGAATTAAGCCTGCTTCTGATGAAACAGATTGCATCCATGTTCCTGATGATGGCCGTCGGCGTGATTCTGGTGCGGCTGAAGGTATTAAAGCCAGAGCATGGAACCGTGATTTCAAAAATCCTGCTCTACGCCGTAGTGCCCTGTACCATCATCAATTCCTATCAAATTGACTTTTCCATGTCCAAACTCGCGGGGATGGGCGTATCCATCCTCGGCGCCGTCCTGGTACATATCATTTTTTATGTGTTGGAGCGCGTCCTGCGCCGTCCTCTGCGGCTGGAGCCGGTGGAAAGCGCGTCCATCTTTTACTCCAACGCCGGAAATCTGATTATTCCGCTGGTCATGGCCGCGCTCGGGCAGGAATGGGTCTTTTACATCAGCGGCTACATGCTTGTACAGCAGCTGCTCATCTGGACGCACGGAAAATCTCTGGTATGCGGCGAGCGGCAGTGGGATTTTAAGAAAATCATCACGAATGTCAATATCATCGCCATTTTTGTCGGCATCGTCCTGTTTTTAACGGGCTTCCGTTTCCCCTCCGTCGTTCAGACCGCGGTAGACTCCATGGCCGGCATGATCGCGCCGCTCTCCATGGTGCTCACCGGGATGCTGCTCGGCGGCATGAAATTTCGGGAGATCGTCGGCGCACGCCGCGCTTACCTCGTCAACGCGCTGCGGCTGATCGTATTCCCGCTCGCCGTCGTGCTTGTGTTTGCCTTTTCCGGGATTACACGCCTGCATCCGGAGGCGGTGAACATTCTGTTGATCACAACGCTTGCCGCATCCTCCTCCGCCGCCACCACGATCACGCAGTTTGCACAGCTCTACGACAATAAACCGGGTTATACCAGCGTCATCAGCATCATGACGGTCATCTTCTGTATCGTTACAATTCCGCTGATGACGGGGCTATACCAATGGCTCGTATAAACAAAATCAGCCGGTCTCTTCCGGCAAAATTCCAACACAGCGCAAACGCGCCGGACGAAGATGCTTCGTCCGGCGCGTTTGATCAGGACACCGGCGGGCTTCAAAAATCCCGCCGGAACGTTTTGTGACTTTTTATGTGGCGGTAGCCACAGCGCTCGTAAAAAATATGCGCGCCTGAGCGTTCCTCAACATATTTAAGAATTTCAAGATTCTTTTTTATAAGCTCCTCATGAACCACATATGAGGGAGT
>URVL01000027.1 GCA_900551265.1 uncultured Eubacteriales bacterium
TACGGATTCCGACCGGATCCTGCTTGCCTGTGCGCTGGCACTCCTCGGTGATGACGACGGTGCTACAGAGCTTTATCAGGCGCTTGTCCTCCCCTATCTGAAAACATCCGACACATGGCATTACGTTGATATCGGTACGTTCGAAGAAAATTATGCTGCCACAGTTTATGCGTCGCTTTTGGCAAATCTGATTGACGCGCAGCAGCTGGACGGCTTTATCCTGTACCTCCTTGGCAACGAAAGCGGTGAAACACTGCCTGCCTTTGCTCTGATGTCTTACGTCACGCGCACCGCGCTTCCCACTTCAACAGCGGCGTTCTCCTGTGCTTATAATGGAGAAACCGAAACGTGGTCGCTTTCTGAATCGCCTGCCGTTATTTTGCAATTTAACCGCGAAGATCTCGCGGCGGCGAACTTCCGCGTGACATCCGGCAGCATAGGTTACACGGCAGTTTACACCGGTGGCATGGATTCCGTGCAGGAAAACGCAGCGGACCAAATCAGCATCACAACTTCGTGCGAACCGGAGAGTCTGTCTGTTGGCAGCATCGCCAGCATTACGTCTTACGTGACGTTTTCTGAAGACTGTCCCGGCGAAATTTATACACTGGATTTCGTTCTTCCTTCCGGCACGCGATATTCCAGCTATGAATATGTCCACAATTCCGGATGCTATCTGGTCTCGCAGGAGGCAAACAGACTCACCTTCGTTTTGGATCGCCGCAACTATGAAGCAGGTAACACGGCATTGCGCAGCGACTTTACGGTTACAATAGAAGTACGCGCCGTCCTTACAGGTGATTTCATCTTTGAGGAACCTATTGTAAAGGGCGTCGAGTCTTCTTTACTTGCGCTGGGCGACAGGTTCATGTTAACGGTTAAATGATGAGACGGTATTTATGTTTGCTGCTTACCGCTTTTTTATGTCTCTGTTGTATATCTTGCACAGCTTCTTCTCCAGAAGAGCCTCTGGATGACATGTCCTTCGACTCGGACCTATCACAGGAGACATCGAACGACACTCGTAATTATATTGCATGCAGCTATTATGATGCTAAAGTTGTCTACGCACAGATCACCGGCGCGGAACCGTCCAGCGCCTATCAATACATTGCGGGCGCCGTAGTGCCACACTACGCGCCCGCAATGTATCTGGCGTCCGATATTCTGTCGTCCGTTGTTGAGGCGCCGGACACAGTTGTGATCATTGCGCCCAACCACGAAGGGACAGGCGCGCCAATTCAGATTTGCGGCAACGGATACTACTGGAGTTCCGGTTCTCTGGCAGGTAATCTGACGTTGGCAGATGCGTTGGCCAGCGCGCTTCTCCTGGAAACAGACGATTCCGCGGCTCGCAAGGATTGGTCCGCATCGCTTCTGGTTCCTTACGTTGCGCACTATTTTCCAGAAACCAGCGTTGTCACTGTTCTGCTGTCACGCGGCGCGGGCGATGGGCCGTTGCGTACACTTGCCAGCGCCCTCGCGGACGCCGCACAGGAACAGTCTCTTCTGATACTTGGCTCCGCTGATTTTTCTCACTATCAGGACGAGCAGACGGCTCGAAAATGTGACGAAGAGTCGGCCCGTATCATAGAAGACGGGGACATCACCCGTCTGCTTACGCTCGGCAACGAATACCTGGACTCTCCGGAAACCGTCGCAGTCCTTCTGCTCTATGCGTCGCTGATAGAACAAGAGTTTTCAGCCGCGGACGGTCTGTTGGAAACATTCGTGCAAGATGGCCAGCGTATGGCAGGTTCCTATTACTCCTATGTCATTAAATAAAGAACTTGCGGCGCCGTTCCTTTTTTCTATGCCGTGGTTGCGGCGGCGTGTCAAACCGCACAAGAATGATATCATCCCCGATCTTCTCAATTTGACACCAGGGCACAACATACTCTTCCCCCTTTGAGAAGAGGCAGGAAAAACTCCACGGTCCCGGCACGACAATCGCAACGAGTCTTCCCGTGTTAATATCAAGCTCGACATCGTTCACATAGCCCATTCTGGCCCCGTCGCAAATATTTACGACCTCTTTGCACTGCAAATCGGCAATTCTTGTCCCCATAAAAACTCCCCCTCGGCGTGCTTGTACTTCATGTATATGCAGCCGCAGGGGGAGTTTTGCGCAGATTTAATTAAAAAGCTCAGATGGCCTTAGCGGTCAGGCCTGTTGACGGTAAGTCGACAGGAAGTCGCCCAAATCATGAACCGCTTTTTCCAAAACTTCAGGTTCCGGCAACATGACAATTCGGAAGTGATCAGGCTGTGCCCAGCCAAAGCCGCGTCCCGGAACAATCATCACATGTTTTTCATGCAGGAAATCCATGGCAAACTTTTCGTCGTCCGTAATATGAAAGCGCTTCACATCAAGCTTCGGGAAAATATAAAACGTCGCATCGTTTTTCACTACGGAGACACCCGGTATCTTACGCAATTCGCGCACCGTCACTTCTCGTTGTTCATAAAGACGGCCGCCGGGCACCAACATTGCCTTGGTACTTTCTTCATCGGCCAACGCGGCCGGAATGACGAGCTGCGTCAGTGCGTTTCCACATAGGCGCATTGAAGCCAAAGACACAATACCGCTGATAAAATCGTCGGCCCGTCCGCGCGCGCCGCTGATTACCATCCACCCACAACGGAAGCCACAAATAATATGCGACTTGGAAAGACCGTTCATGGTAATGACAAGAAGATCGGGCGCAAGAGCCGCAACGGAAGTATGTTCCTTTCCATCCATCACAAGCCGGTCATAAATTTCGTCGGCGAATACCACAAGGTCATGCTCACGGGCAATGTCAAGGATCTCTTCCAAAAGCTCGCGCGGATATAAAACACCTGTGGGGTTATTAGGATTGATTAACAGAATTGCTCTCGTCTTCGGCGTAATTTTCCGCCGGATGTCCTCCGGATCAGGATACCAGTTTGCCTCTTCATCGCAAATATAGTAAACAGGGCGGGCTCCCGCCATCCACGCTGAATTCGTCCAGAGAGAATAGTCCGGCGCAGGAATCAGGATTTCGTCGTCATAGTTTAAAAGCGCGGTGAGAACCATGGTCACCAATTCGCTGACACCGTTTCCGATAAAAATATCGTCCGGGGTAATATCCTGAAATCCCTTCGACTTCTGATAGGCGCAAATTGCCTCACGCGCATCCGGCATACCTTTCAAATCGCAGTACGCCACGGCTTCGTCCACATGATTGACCAGGGCCTGGCGGACGCTTTCCGGCATTTTAAAGTTAAAGACACCCGGGTTTCCAGTATTCAGACGCAAGACATCAATGCCTTCTTTTTGCATCCGAAGCGCTTCAAAATACACTGGGCCGCGGATGTCGGAATGCACATGTTTTAATTTATCAGATCGCAATATGGTATTCATAATAAACTCCTCGATATCTATTTTTTGTTTTCAAAACAAGTCCTCTCCTGCACGAGAGCAAACTCGTTTCAGCCGCGGCGCAGTTTAAGGGCGTCGATGGGAGTCAGGGCGCCGCTTATAATGACTCCCGCTCGCGCAAGCCGCGAAACAAGCAATCGATATAGATATCGCTGCGGGAAGTTCCCGCCTTTATGTAAAAGACAATGCTCACTCATAATTTTTTCTCTGTGTGCGACTTCTCCTCAAAAAATTCAGGGGCGCCAAGCGAAAGCCTGACCATGTAATTCTCACACCACTCATGATGCCCATAGGCGTGGCAGCGTTTTTCCAAACCCGAGATGCGCTGAAAGCAATTACCCACACAACGAACACGCACTTCGTTCCGGCATACGTCATTTTGACCGTTCATTTTTCTTCTCCCAAAACAGCGGCAAAGCCGCAAAATGCCAGGTTACAACCCAGGCGCAATAATATCATATTATAGCTTATAAAACAAAATCCGTCAATCCAAAGCACACAAAAAACTGTAACTGCCATAAATTTTAATCTTGCCCAAACTGAAAGATATTAGCTCAATTGCTATGGCAAAGCGGCAGGTTGGCAAGACGCATGGTTTATGATATGATGGAAAAAATGATTCACAAAGAATGGAGTTCGCTATGAAAGTACCGGAGATCCTGGCCCCTGTTGGCGGGCGTGAACAGCTACTAGCTGCCGTGCGTTGCGGTGCAGACGCCGTTTACCTCGGCGCGAAAGGGTTTAATGCCAGACGCAACGCTGAAAACTTTGATAAATATTCACTGGCTGACGCCGTTTCCTATTGTCATGCACGCGGCGTACACGTACACGTCACAGTCAATACGCTTGTCATGGACGATGAGATGGACGCGCTTGAAGGTACCGCTCGTGAAATTGCAGAAAGCGGCGCGGACGCCGTCATCATCCAGGATCTTGCGGTCATGCGGCTCTTTCGTGACCACTATCCCACGATACGCCGTCACGCCTCAACGCAAATGGCGGTTCACAACATGGATGGCGTACGTCTGATGCAGGAATTGGGCTTTGACCGCGTAGTGCTGGCGCGAGAACTTTCTCTGCATGAGATTGCGGAAATCAACCGTTGTGTCGAAATCGAGACGGAGGTCTTTGTTCATGGCGCGCACTGCATGAGTGTCTCGGGGATGTGTTATCTCTCGGCCATGCTTGGCGGCCGCAGTGGAAACCGCGGACTATGTGCCCAGCCATGCCGACTGGACTTTCGTTTTGGTACACACGATCACGCGCTTTCTCTAAAGGATCTCTCCGTAATTCATTATATTCGGGAGCTGACCGACGCGGGGGTAGTTTCCTTCAAAATCGAAGGACGCATGAAGCGTCCGGAATATGTTGCGGCGGCGGTTACGGCGTGTCGCGATGCTATGGAGGGCAAAACGCCTGATATGGCGCGATTACGTGCGGTTTTTTCACGCAGCGGATTTACGGACGGATATCTCACGGGCCGGCGCACTCCGGAAATGTTTGGTTACCGCCGCCGTGAAGACGTGCAGGCGGCGGAGGGCGTCTTCCGTGAACTTTCCGGACTCTATAAAGAGGAGCGGCCGTCTATACCGGTCGACCTCTCTCTGACTTTAACACCTGAGATTTCTTATCTGGACGCGGCCTGTGGTGAAGACCGGGTTCACGTGACAGGTCCTATACCTCAGACCGCGCGCACACGGCCAACGGACGGGGCTTCCGCAAAAAAAAGCCTTGAAAAAATGGGGGGTACGCCATTTTATCTGCGTACTTTCTCCTGCCATATTGCCGAGGGGGTAATGCTTCCCATTTCAGACCTGAATGCACTCCGGCGCACGGCACTAGCTGAATTGCTGCATAAGCGTAGTATGCCCCATCCCCATCCATACCGTGCCGCACCGGCTGAACCCTACATAGCGCATACTTGTGCGCAGACTGTCGCGCTTTGGGGCAGATTTGAAGAGGAAACACAGATACCGAAAGACACAACACGGTTTGATCGTATTCTTCTCCCTGCAAACGTATTGGATCATCGCCCTGACTTGATCACCCGCTTTGCCGGTCGTCTCATTGCGGAATTACCCGCTCTGCTTTTTCCCGAAGACGAACCGGCATTTGCCGAATGCCTTTCGCGCCTGTTCCAACTTGGCGTTCGGGATGTTCTGACCGACAATGTTTATGGCATTCCTCTTGCACGGCGTTTTGGTTTCCGGATACACGGGGGCTTTGGCTTGAATCTGTTAAACACAGCCGCGCTTGCCGAATATGAAAAGCTGGAGCTTGCCAGCGTTACCGTCTCACTAGAACTCTCCATGCAAAAAATTCGTTCCCTGGGTGGCGCTCTGCCGCGCGGTATTCTGGCGTATGGGTATCTGCCGCTTATGCGTATGCGCGCCTGTCCCGCCAAGTCCGGCTGCAATTCCTGTAATGGGCATCCTGACCTGACAGACCGTCGCGGCGTGACGTTCCCGCTACTTTGTCATGGCCGAACGTATACAACGCTACTCAATTCTGTTCCTCTCTATATTGCCGACAAGCCGGTAAATGGCATAGATCATGCAATTCTTTATTTCACAAACGAGTCTTCCGGGGAATGTGAACGGATTGCGGCCAGGTTTTCGGCACAAGCCGCGCCTGACTTCCCACGAACAAATGGACTCTACTATCGTTCCCTGCAATAATCCGCCTGATTCCTTGACAATTTCCTTTGACAGAAGTAAGATATATTTTATGAACAGATAAATGGGGGCGCTTTTTCATGCACATTTCAATTGCGGGTAAACTTGGTAGCGGAAAATCTACAATTTGCAAATTTTTACAGAAGAAGCACGGATTTGAGATTTACTCCACCGGTGCAGTTCAGCGCGAAGCAGCAAAAAAAATGGGGATCAGCACGCTGGAGCTGAACCAGCGCATGTTGACCGATCCCGCGCTTGACCATGTAATCGACGACGAGGTTGCAAGGTTGTCACGCGAACGCAGGAAAGATGCGATTATTTTTGATTCCCGTATGGCCTGGTATTTTGCAGAGCGTTCCTTCAAAATTTTTGTAACCGTTGATCCCCTGATCGCAGCGCAACGCGTGATGCACGATCCACGCGGCAGTGAAGAGACATATCAGGATGTCCTTGAGGCGTGCAATAAGCTCCTGGAACGGGGAAAAGTTGAAAACGCGCGTTTTCGCGATATTTATCATGTCGATAACCTTGACTATCACAACTATGATCTCATTGTTGATACTTCTTTCTCCCCGCCGGAAACGGTCTGCCAAACAGTTTACGACTGCTTTTCTGCCTATCAGGCACAGCCCTGGGAAGGCACACGTATGATGCTTTCCCCTCGTACGCTCTATCCTACGCAACCACTGGGTACCGCGGACGGCGCAGGCGCTGTAGAAGTTGCGTTTGCGAACAACCGGCATTTCATCGTTCGCGGACATCAAACGGTCTGCCGCGCTCTGGCAGAAGGCGTTTGTTATGTGGATGCAAAACTGGTCGATCAACTTGTTTCTCCGCTTTCACCGGCAGAGCTCTCCGCATATGAAGAAGCCTATCATTTTGTTTACTGCGAAAAATAGCAATCTGCTCGGATATACGCCTGCACTCCGGTAAATTGTTTTCAATTAAAATCTATAAGCACAGAAAAAGCATCCACACAGTGCGGATGCTTTTTCTATTTGATCGTTGTTCTTCGCTTGGAACAATGATTAAGCAATTTTCTTTTTCTGCCGGCAGAAAATAAAGCCCCGGCGTAGTAGAAAACCCACAACAACGCCAACAAGATTTAAAATCAAATCGTCAATATCACAGCTCCCCCTTAATGAAAAAAGCTGAATCAACTCAATGACAAGAATAATTGCAGCGGCGCTGAGGAATAAAGTTTTGAATGATTGCAAATTTTTACACAAACTGGGCAAAAAGCAACCCAGCGGAACAAATGCAACGATGTTTCCAACCAAGTTTATAAACGCATTAGGTATCAAATACATATTTGTCCTATATATCAGCACATAAATGTACCCGCGAATCGTTTTGAACGGGATAAAATTGACGTTCATCTCTATCTGCTCCCAATAGGACCTGCCTATATCAAAAGTTGGTCTTTCAAACAGCAGCCAAAGCATAGCAATGCTGTATAGAACAAAAATCACCCACAAAATCACTTGCCGCCTTATTTGCATCGCTATGTCTCCTGTCTGTCGTCCAGTTTCTATCGCTATGATCTCCGTAAACGGCAAAAACGTCCCTCTGTACTGTAAACCTCACAGCTTTTCATGCACCCATACCGTCATTTCCGCCGGCCCACGGTTTGCCCAGGCATAATACGGAATGAAGTGCAGGCGGCGCGGAAGAAAAGCAGGAACTTTTTCTCCGCTGTAAAGCGCGTCGTCATCCCAGTCGTTAAACGTGAGTTCATATCCCTCTGTTTCAATGGAGACAACGCCACCCAAGGTATCCGGCTCATACCGGCAGGAAAATGCCGTATTTGCAGACAAATATAAACGTTGAAGGTCTCTTCCGTTATCAGGTTCTTCCAGGCAATAAACCACAGGGCCGCGCTGTATGGCAACTTTGCCGATATCCTCCGAAACACGGGGATTGGCGCGTACGGTCATAACCGGCATATCCAACGTAAGCACAACGCTGTCACCCACAGACCAATCGCGCGCAAGGTACAGATAGCCGTCCTGCTGTTTATACTCCGCCGGCGCACCATTTACGGCTACCGTAAAGCTGCGGCACCAGCCGGGCAGATGCAAGGCAAGCACCATATCCCCCGGCGCCGTATTCACTGTCAGCCTGACTGTACCGTCCCAAGGATAGTCGGTTTTTACAGAGAGCGAAACCTCTCCCGCCGCAAGGCTCTGCCTCATCTCATTCGTCGTATAAAGGTTTACATAAACCGTATCCCCACTCGTATGATAGAGATATCCTGGCAAAGATGCCAGCAGCCTTCCCAAATTCGGCGGGCAGCACGCACAGCCAAACCACTTCTGGCGCTCCGGCTTCACATGACGGAACTGATGATTCTGCTCACACCGCACCGGATCAACCTCAAGAGGATTGACATAGAAAAATTTTGTCCCGTCAAGCGACATGCCGCTGATGGTTCCATTATAAAGCACGCGTTCCAGTACGTCGGCATATTCGCCCCGTGGTTCCAGACGCAGCATACGCTGTGCAAAGAACGCCAGCGAAATAGCGGCACAAGTCTCGCCATAAACGAGATCATTTGGCAAATCATAGTCAAACGAGAACGATTCTCCTGCCGCAGACTGCCCAATAGCGCCCGTAATATACATTTGGCGGCGCGTAATGTCATACCAGATCCGGCTGCAAGCCTCGTACAAGCCTCTGTCTTCCGTCAGGCGTGCCACATCAGCCATACCGGAATAGAGATATCCCGCGCGTACGGCGTGGCCTTCAGCGCCTTCCTGTTCGCGCACAGGGCGGTCCGCCTGATAATACCGCAGATTAAACGGTGAGTTCGGTCTGACAGGGCGGTTGTTGCGCTCCCCCTCCGCGACAAAATAGCTGGGGGACGCGCCACGCTCATCAATGAAATACTTCGCCAGGCTGAGATGGCGCGCATCTTTCGTGATCTCATAAAGTTTACATAATGCCATCTCTAACACTTCATGGCCGGGATATGTACGCAGCTTGCCTTCTTCCGGGCCTATGACGCTTGCGATATGTTCTACACAGGCAATCATCACGTCCAGAAGCTTGCGCTTTCCGGTTGCCTGATAATACGCCACGGCGGCCTCCAGCATATGCCCGGCACAATACATTTCATGGTTGTCTTTGGTATTTGTCCAACGGTTTTCAATTCCCGTCAGAATATAATAAGTATCCAGGTAGCCGTCTGGAAGTTGCGCCTGCGCGACAATATCGATTGCTTCATCCACTGTCTTTTCAAGCGCCGCGTCCGGATTCCAAATCAGAGAGTAAGCGACAGCCTCAATCCACTTTGCAAGATCGCTGTCCTGAAACACCATGCCGCCGTGCTCTCCGGTTTCCAATCCCGCAGCAATTTTAAAATTACGCATACAGTAGCTGGGTTCCGCATCGGGTATTTCATCATTCAAGGCGCGCCATTGATAGGGAATCAGCTTTTCAACGGTAATTTTCATGAGATTACTGAAAAAGGAATCATGTATCTGTACGTTTTTTACAGATACGGGGGTTGTAAAATGCATATTTTTCATTTGACATACCTCCTTGTTTTGTTAACAGCATATCAAAAAGATGATTATTTTGCAATGCTGCCTGTCTGATTTGACATTCTTTTCAAGGTCTCGGTAAGCCTACGGGCGGGCCGTCGTGAGATTGCCTTCACCCCGGCCGCAGTTACCGCATAAAACGTGTGCGTTTGGAGCCTCCGAAAATCTGCAGCATCCTGAAACGCAAAATATGTCATCCGAACTTCGATGATCCGATTACAAACGACCTCTTTCATTGACAAAACGCACGAATCTGCGGTATAATAAAATTGTGAGTAGGCTGGGCAATCGCGCCCGGTACGCCGAAAGGCCGCCGGGTGAGGAAAGTCCGGGCTCCATAGGGCGAGGATAACGGATAACGTCCGCCGAAGGCAACTTCAGGAAAAGTGCAACAGAGATATACCGCCTCGCGTCACCGTCTTATCTCATAAATCAGATTTGTTGGATAAGACGGTGACGTTCGCAGGGCACAGGCCATAGGCCTGTCCTTGCGGCGATGCGCGAGGTAAGGGTGGAAAGGCGAGGTAAGAGCTCACCGGTTCCCATGGTAACATGGGAATCCTGTAAACTCTATCCGGAGCAACACCGCTGTGGGGAGTCCGTGCAAACGGAAACCGGCCCGGTTTATTCCCCCAAGGTGGCATGGATGCGTGCGGTAACGTACGTACAAGATAGATGATTGTCCACGACAGAACCCGGCTTACAGGCTTACTCACAAATAAAAAATCATGGCTGGAGGCGGTTTTCGCACTCCGGCTTTTTCTTGCAAAGGAGACTGGCATGCTCACCTTCGTATTCGGACGTCAGGGAAGCGGAAAAAGTGCATATCTCTATCAGGCTGCCGCACGCGCTGCTGCGAACGGTACGCAACGTCAAATTTTCCTCGTACCCGAAACCCATTCCCACGAAGCTGAACGCCGGTTATGCGAATGGGGTGGCGATGGGATTTCGCTTGCCTGTGAAGTTCTGACTTTCCGGCGCCTGGCAAACCGTGTCTTTGCAGAATATGGCGGACTTGCCGACCATGTGCTCGATGACGGCGGACGTATTCTCCTGATGCAAAGCGCTTTTGAAAGCGTCCGTACCTCGATGAAGTATTACGTCGGCGCAGCGAGTCCCGAGCTTCTCGAGGGATTTGTACAAGTGGTCGATGAGTTGAAAAGCTGTCGCCTCGGTGACGATGCCTTTACGCCGCTGTTCTCCGAATTGGACCCGGTTCTTTCCTCCAAACTGCATGACCTCCTTCTCATTCGTTCGGCCTATGACGCACAGTGTGCGGGACGGTTTATCGATCCGCGCGATGAGATGTCACGGCTTGCCGACGCAGTGCGTGAACTGGATTGGTTTTCAGGGCGCCGTGTCTATATTGACGGCTTTTCCGGTTTTACGCCGCAGGAATATGCGATTCTATCCTCCCTCTCCCGTGCAGACGTACAGGTGGCGATTGATTTTGATCCCGCCTGTCCCGATGCCGAATTATTTTCAAAGGAGAAAGAGACCGTCGCGCGCCTTGCAAAACTCATTGGAAATGGTCACGCAGAAACGGTTGCACTCTCTCCGCCCGTGAGGTATAACGATCTGGCGGTGCTGGAACGGGACCTTTTTGACTACGCCGTGCAGCCCTCGGAACCTGTTCCACAGCATATTGAGCTGACGGTGGCATCCGGCATTTTCTCTGAGTGCGAATTTGCCGCGGCGCGCATTGTTCGTCTGTTGCGAGCGGGGATGCGCTGCCGGGACATTGCTGTTGTCTCCGGTGACTTCGACTCTTACTACCTGCCGCTTGTTTCGGCGCTTGAGCGTTTTGGCGTGCCCTACTATACGACGCAAAAAACCGATTTGCGCGTCAAGTCTGTTACGGCGCTGGTATTACGTGCCGTGCGAATCGCCGTATCCGGGTTCCGGCATGAGGACGTATTTGCATACCTCAAGACCGGGTTGACCGGTATCCCACGTATCGATATCGATCAGCTGGAAAATTATTGCCTGCAGTGGCGGATAAAGCCGGCACAGTGGAATTCTGAACTCCCATGGGGTATGAATCCGGATGGATTTGGCGTTCCTTTCACCGAAGAAGGAACTGCTCTGCTCCAACAGCTCAATGAAACGCGCCGGCAAATTGTCCGTCCGCTCCTGCGTCTTTCCCACCGCCTGCGAGAAGACGTCCCCATACTGGAAAAAGTACGGGCCGTTTATGACTTTGCCATTGAAATTGACCTTCCGGCCGCCTGTAACGCACGCGAGGAAGAACTGCGTGCTGCGGGGGAGCTGACACAGGCGGATGAGTATCGCCAGCTTTGGGAAATTTTCTGCCGTTGTCTTGACAGTTTTGCCGATATTTCCGGCGACCGCTTAATCTCCGCGCATGAATTCGAGCAGTTATTTACATTAATTCTCTCCCGCTATGACATCGGCACGATTCCCCCATCCGTTGACCGCGTAGCGTGCGGAGATCTCTCCCGGCTGCGTGCGGCAGATGCACGCGCTGTTTTGGTACTTGGCGCGCGAGACGGCGCGCTGCCCGTGCCTGGTAATAACGGCGGGCTTTTGACAGATGCCGATCGAGATGAATTATTCTCCTATGACATTGAACTTGCCTATACGCCTGCCAGTCGGGATGCAGACGGTATGAGCGAGGTCTATCACGTCCTTGCAAAGGCGCGCGAGCTCCTGTACCTCTCCTATTCTACTGCCGACAGCGCAGGGAATCAGATTCGCCCGGCCTACCTCCTGCGCCGACTATGTACATTGTTTCCTGCTCTGCCGGTACACCGCCTGAATAATAGCGACGACATTCATCTGCTGGAATCTCCTCAAACGGCGTTTGATTTTGCCGCCCTGCACGGCGGTGCCATGGAGGTCATGGTGCTCAATACCCTGCGGGAGTTAACAAACATTCAGGTACCGGAGCCCGTACATCCGGACTCGCTTTTGCCGGAGGAGCGCATCAGCGAACAAAGCGTTCATGGCCTCTACGGACATAAGCTTCATCTGAGCGCCACACGCATGGACGCTTTCAACACCTGTCGATTTGCCTATTTTTCCCGTTATGGTCTTGACCTGAAACCTCGTCGGGAGGCGAATTTCGATGCGCCGCAACGCGGGCTGTTTATCCACTACGTTCTGGAAGGCACAGTCCGCCGTGTAGAGGACGCAGGCGGTTTTAATGTCTGTACACGCGAAGAGGTCCGTGAATTTGCACGTGCCTGCGTATTGGAATATATTGCGCGCGATATTCCGGATTTTCAGACAAAGAGTGCGCGGTTTCAATATCTGTTTCACCGCATTCGCCGTTCGCTGGACGTCCTGATCGATAATCTCTATGATGAGTTTTCCAAAAGCAGCTTTCGCCCATTAGACTTTGAACTCAGTTTTTCCGGGGATCTTCCTCCGGTACAAATCCATACGCAGTATGGCACGGCATCCCTGCGAGGCATCGTAGACCGCGTAGACGGCTGGGTAAAGGACGGCGTGCTCTATGTACGCGTCGTAGATTATAAAAGCGGCGCCAAGGCATTTTCCTACGGAGAAATCCTAAACGGCCTCGGTATGCAGATGCCGGTCTACCTTTTCGCACTGCGTCATGAGGCGGAGCGGTATCTCACCCGGCATCCGTCGCTCGGTGCGGACGCCATCGTTCCTGCCGGCGTACTTTATACGCCGGCGCGCGCAGAACCTTATGCCGCACCGCACGATCTTTCGGATGACGAACTACATGCCAAA
Source organism: uncultured Eubacteriales bacterium (assembly GCA_900551265.1). GTDB lineage: Bacteria > Bacillota > Clostridia > Oscillospirales > QAMX01 > Allobutyricicoccus > Allobutyricicoccus pentlandensis. The sequence continues at coordinate 13,347 of URVL01000027.1, forward strand.
CTTGACGCCACGTTAATGCGTTCCGGCATTGTGCTTTCTGACCCTGAGGTAATTGAAGCAATGGAGCCTGGAATTGAGACAGAAGGGCGCTTCATCCCCGTAAAATTGCTGAAAAACCGTCAGCCCTCTCCAGTTTCCGGTGTTGCCGATGCGGCGCAGTTCGACTTGCTCGAGCGGCATGTGCGGCACATGACGGCGCTAACAGCTGAACTGATCTCGGAAGGGCAGATCGGTGCACGTCCTGCCGTTTTGCATGGGATTCAGGCGTGCACATATTGCGATTACAAAAGCGTATGCTTTTTGAACGCTGAACGCGATACTGCGCGCGTCCGGCATATCCCGACAATGAGCGGAAAAGATTTTTATCATATCCTGGATGGAGGTGGCGCACATGGCGGTAAACTGGACTGAGGCGCAGCTTCGGGCTATCACAAGCCGCGGCGGTGCGCTGCTTGTTTCCGCCGCGGCGGGTTCCGGCAAAACTGCGGTGCTGGTTGAGCGCGTTATACGCCGGATATTGGATACCGGCGATCCGTGTAACATAGATGAATTCCTGATTGTCACATTCACAAAAGCCGCGGCGGCTGAAATGAAAGCCAAGATCGCCGACGCACTGACGGAACGGCTCTTGGAAACGCCTTCCGACCGTCATTTACGACGCCAGCTGACATTGCTTGACCACGCACAAATTACAACGGTTCATTCTTTTTGCGCATATTTGCTGCGGGAAAATTTTCAGGCGGCCGGCTTAACACCTGATTTTCGTGTAGCCGATGAGGACGAAATCGCTATCCTGCGTGAAAATATTTTGGATGAGCTGATCGAATCACGCTACGAAAACCGCTCTACTGAAAACGAAGGTTTTTTCATGCTGGTAGAGTCTCTTTCCGCCATGCGTGATGATTCGCGCCTGCGCAGTGTTATTTTAGAGACATTTGCAAAATTGCAAAGCCATCCATATCCCCAAAAATGGATCTCCGAGATGCTTACCCGTTCGACGGAGGAAAAGCCGCTTGAGAGCGTATATGGTCAAATTCTAATAGACGCTATTCTGGACCGGTGTTATTATGCAAAAAAAACGCTTTCAGCCGCGCGCGAAACGATGCGCTTATACCCCTCTATTGAAAAGGCATATGGCGCCGCATATACAGACGATCTCTCCCGTCTTGAAACATTGATTCGACTTCTGGAAGAACGCCGGTGGGACGAAGCGGCGGCATTTGCAAACGGTATTTCATTCACCCGTCTAAGCGCCGTACGAGGCTTTGACGATCCCATGCTCCTGGATCTCATCAAAGCGCCACGCGATGCCTGGAAAAAAATGCTGGGTACATTCTGCCGCGATTATTTTGGCTTTACGGAATTGCAATTTCTCAACGACATGCGCGCAGTCGAGCCGTATAGCCACGCACTTTTTTCTTTGGTCAGCGAATATATGGATCGGATGGACGATGAAAAACGCCTGCGCAATATCCTGGATTTCAGCGACCTGGAGCATTTGACCGTTCGTATGCTGCTGGGCGACGACGGCAAAGAACCAACACCGCTGGCCGGTTCGCTCTCCTGCCGTTATACGGAGATCATGGTCGACGAATATCAGGATACCAACGAAGTGCAGGACGCCATCTTCCATGCGTTGTCACGGGAGGGGAAAAATCTGTTTCTAGTTGGCGATATGAAGCAGAGTATCTATAGCTTCCGCCTGGCAAATCCGGACGTGTTCCTGCGCAAATATATGGCCTACGCAGACAATCCCGCACCTGGCGAGCCGGGACGTGTCATTCTGGCAAAGAACTTTCGTTCCCGTCAGGAGGTAACCGAGGCGGTCAACTATATTTTTGAGAACGTTATGTCGCCCAACCTCGGCGATATCTCCTACGGCAAAGAAGAGCGGCTGATTCCCGGCGCGGAGTATCCGGCATCTCAGGATAGCTGTGCGGAACTCTGCCTCGTCGAAACGGCAGAGGAAGACGACCTCTCGGGAGCAGAGGCGGACGCCGCGTATGTCGCTGCACGAATCCGGGATATGTTAGAGCAAGAATATCCCGTTTACGACCGGACACTAGGCGATATGCGGCCCTGTCTTCCGGAAGATTTCGCCATCTTATTGCGCAGCGTAAAGAGCAAAGCTGTGCTTTATGAAACAGCTTTGCTGCGCGAGGGAATTGCAGCGCGAAAAGACGTTGGTTCGGAGCTGTTCGACTCGCCGGACGTTATCATTTTAATGTCCCTGATCGATGTGCTGGATAATCCCGAGCAGGATATTCCACTGGCTTCTCTCATGCGTTCCCCGCTCTACAGCTTTACAGCGGACGAGCTGGCGCAGATCCGGATTGCCGCACCCGGCGCCAGTTTTTACCGTGCGGTATGTCACACGGCACAGGAAGAAAACGCGCTTGGCACACGATGTGCTGCAATGCTTAAAACGCTGCAGGCACTCCGGCTCGCGGCGGAAGACATGCCCGCCGACCGCCTTGTCATGCGAATTCTAAACGAAACACGGCTTGAGGCCGTGTGCAGCCATTTGACAGACGGACCTGGTAAATTACATGCCTTTCTGGAGCAGGCACAGCGCTTTGAACGCGCCGGATATTGTGGGCTTTATCGTTTCGCACATATGATGCGTGCGCTTCGGGAACGTGGCTGCGAGGTTGCGCCCTCGTCCTCCTCCGTTTCAGCGGTCCATATTATGAGCGTCCACAAATCAAAGGGGCTTGAATTTCCCATAGTATTTCTCTCCAACTGCTCCCAGCGCTTCAACACGAGCGACCTGACGGACCCCGTACTCATCCATCCGAGGCTCGGCCCGGGTTTTCGACGCCGTCAGGTCGACCGCAGGATTGAATACCCCACCCTGCCGCGTCTCGCCATTGCTGTGAAAACACGTCAGGAAACGCTTTCTGAAGAAATGCGTATTCTGTATGTTGCCATGACGCGTGCAAGGGAAAAATTAATCGTAACCGCGCCGGTAAAAAGCGCATCCGCGCTTGCGGCGAAGTACTATCCGGATCTGTCCCATGCGCCCCTTCCGCATCAGATGCTGCTGGCCTGTATTTCGCCGCTATCATGGATACTTGCGCCGGTCTTGCGTCTTCCCTGCTCTGCACCGATTTTTTCAGAGGCAGGTATCGCAGTAAATTTTGATGAGGCAGAAAATCACAGCTGGAGTATTTCGGCAGCCGCACCCTCTGCCGTTTCACAGAGGGTGCCGCAGGGCAAAAAAGAGGAAGCTGCAGAACCCGCGTTTTCCCGAGAGCAGCTTTATGAAAAGCTCGCGTTCCGATATCCGTACGGTAACCTGTCGGACGTTCCCTCAAAGCTCACTGCGACGGCATTAAAGGGGCGGTTTACGGACGAAGAAGCGGCAGAAAATGCCGTTTCCCGCGTTTTGCCTGATACCATTTCGCCCTATGAAACGTCCGACGGGACATCACCGTCCAGTTCTGACGGCTCCAATAGTCCAAACACTGTCCCAAATGTCTACCGCCGTCCCCGATTTATACAAGATGCCGGGCTTACCGGCTCAGAACGGGGAACGGCGCTCCATCTCGTGATGCAGTTTATCGATTTCCGTGCCTGTACGTCTCGTGAAGGAATCGAGGCTGAAATCCGCCGCCTGTATGAAAAACGTTTTCTAACGCCGGAGCAGGCAGCTTCTGTAGACGCCGGACGGATCCTTGCTTTCTTTTCTTCTCCGCTCGGCATCCGGATGATGTCATCCGGGCGCATCAATCGGGAGTTTAAATTTTCCCTGCTGGCATCATGCGCAATGACAGATGACCTGACAGCGCTTGCATATAGTCCGAATACAGACGATGATACCCTCCTTTTCCAGGGCGTGATCGATTGCTATTTTGAAGAGCCGGCAGGTATTATCTTGATAGACTTCAAAACGGACTTTGTCCTGCCGGGCAGTGAACGGATTCTTGCCGAACGATACCGGCAGCAACTTACCTCGTATGCACTTGCATTGACACGCATTACGGGAAAAAGTGTAGCCGAGCGGCATCTGTACTTTTTCAGAACCGGTGCAGATCTTTGTATTTAGGATTTCCGAATCACATCCGTTCCTGTTTAGGAAGAGAAAAGTTGTTGAGATTCGGCCCCGCCAACTTGTCTATCTTGCTTTTTCAGATGGGATACGATATAATGTTTTTGGTGTATTTCATCAATATGGAGGAACTTATGGCTCGCAAGCTCATTTATGAAGATGAATATTTGCGCTGTACCCATGTCGTTACGCCAGAGCCGGATTCAAGCGTATTAAATGCCTGCGTCTGTGATTCCTCTTTGATTTATTATAATATCCAGGGTGAAAAAAGGGCCGTGATTGAAGGAAACACCTATTCTCTACATCCGGGTGATCTGCTGATTGTTTCCAAACTGGACGCTTTTTATGTCCACGAAGATTCAAGCGATTGTTCCGAGTACATGATTTGTACGTTCAGCAGGTATATTTTTCGCCATTTGGATCCGGAATTTTCCTTCATGGAAAAGTTTGATCAGGCAATATCGGGAAAGGCAAATTTGCTGCGGCCCGACAAACGTCAGACCCTGTTGTTTGAAAGCGCGTTTCAGCATATTAGGCTTGTAAAGGGAACATCCAAGCTGCGTATTTCCTATATTGGGCTGCTAATGATGTTGATTAACGAAATTTCCGACAGCAAAATTGCCGGACCATTGGAAGAAAATACTGAGGGCCGAAATATTCTTGCTTACATTAACGAAAACCTGACGGTAGACTTGTCTGTTAAGAACCTGGCACGGCAGTTTTATATGTCCTATTCTCAGTTCTACAGGCTGTTTAAAAAGCTTACCGGGATGACGCTTTCCAACTATATTACCTGGAAGCGCGTGATTCTGGCAAGAAATCTGATTCAGCGCAATGTAAAAGTCAAGGATGCGCTGGCTCTGTGCGGCTTTAACGACTATACGACCTTCTATAAATGTAATTATAAATATTTAAAGGTCCCCCCCAGCTATAATCATACGACGAAAGATAACGATCCTTTGCTCCAGTTTGGCTTCTATCAAATTAGTCAAAAAGCTTAAATAATCCCCGGCGCGGATTTTTTTGCCGCGCCGGGGATTTCATTTGCAGGGATGCAGCCATGAAAAGATTGTATAGTTTGCCAGAAAACCGGCGTTTGTAAGCGGTACATCTCATTTGACCCGCTATAGACCTACTGTTTGAGAGCAACAAGAACTATTTAAGGCATTTGCGTGGATCTATGGAAAACGTAGATTCATTCGAGACCACACAAAACGGCCCCGGTCGCCGCTTTTCTTTTGAGCTATTGCCAAAAAAATCTGTACCGATTTGTTCATCCGGTATGACATCCGGCATGGCGGCATAGCCCATATATCCTCCATCGTTCCAATCCATACAGGCAGATGCCTGTTGAATGGTCATGGTCAGCTGCTCTTCATCCACCTCCGCACGGAAAGTCACATAGCCACCATGATTATCATATCCTTCAAAGCGGCGCCATGCTGCGAGGTCAAGCGCCTCAGATGGAGCAGGATATGTAATTCTCAGGAAACCCTGCGGTACTCTGGCATAGTAATTACCATCAATCACATTGTCATGGTTGGGCAAGCGCATAGCGCTGTGCCGGCAGTCATAAAACACATTATTGCGCACAATGGAGTTGCGTGAGGTACCGCCGCGTCCGGAGTGCATACGAAACTGTACGACATTCTGGCTGTAACCACTGCCATCAATATTCCCGAAAAAGTTATTGGCAAGATGGAGGTCGTCTGTTCCATCACCATGAACGCCATCTCCGGAAACACCATCTGTGTCAAACGGATCGTTCCAATGAGCGTTATCCTCTGCAATGGAGACTGCCTCAGGTTTTTTCGGAGTTTTGTAGAAATACGATCCCCAAAAAATATTGTTGTCGACCAGGGTCTCGCCGCCGCGGTTACACTCCATATAGAGC
>URVL01000028.1 GCA_900551265.1 uncultured Eubacteriales bacterium
CCCCACTGCTGCCTCCCGTAGGAGTCTGGGCCGTGTCTCAGTCCCAATGTGGCCGGCCAACCTCTCAGTCCGGCTACCGATCGTCGACTTGGTGGGCCTTTACCCCGCCAACTATCTAATCGGACGCGAGCCCATCTTGGAGCAATAAATCTTTGATCACTGGATGATGCCACCCTATGATCTTATGCGGTATTAGCACAAGTTTCCCTGTGTTATCCCCCACTCCAAGGCAGGTTACTCACGCGTTACTCACCCGTCCGCCACTAACTTACACCCCGAAGGGTGCTCGTCCGTTCGACTTGCATGTGTTAAGCACGCCGCCAGCGTTCGTCCTGAGCCAGGATCAAACTCTCTGAAAAATATTTCAGAATTTTAATTCCGACTTGGTTGTGATTATCTTTCGACAATCACAAAATTGTTCATAGTCCGGATAGACTACTTTTTTACTCAAAGTGCTGACTTACAAAACCTTTTGGTTTGTGATGCTTCGTTGTTCAATTTACAAGGTACAATCTCCGCCCGCTCTCGCGAGCAGCTTTATTAGTCTAACACATTCCGTTTGCTTTGTCAAGTACTTTTTTTCATTCCCTGAAAAACTTTTTCCTGACTTCGTTTCCTTCCTGTGCCTCCGCTCTCTCGAGCGCTTGATTAGTATACTATGCTTTTCTTCTTTTGTCAAGGGTTTTTTACAAACTTCTTTTAATTTTTTTTGCAGTTCTCTCTTTGCGTTAAGAAAGCCGGCTAATAAGCCGGCTTTCTTAACGCAAAGACAACATTATTCGCTTTCAATCAGTCCAAATCCACCATCGTTTCTTCTATAAACAACGCAGAAGCGATCCTCGTCTCCGGCGTTTTTGAATGCATAAAACTGATGGTCCAACATATTCATCTGCAAAATTGCTTCCTCTACATCCATCGGCTTTATGGCAAAACGTTTGATTCTCACAACCTCGTAATCTTCTTCGCTCTCCAAATTGTTAACTGCCTCTGCTGGTATCTCACGTTCAAACGCACCACTCTTTAAGCGCTTTTCAAGCCTCGTCTTGTTTTTGCGAATTTGGCGTTCAATCATATCCTCAACTTCGTCAATCGCTGCGTACATGTCGTTGGCGGTATTCTGCGCACGGAAGAGCATGTTCGCGGAGCGTACTGTTACCTCGGCCGTATACCTGCCTCTTTCAGTTCGGCAAACGACTGTCGCCTCCGCATCCCCAGAAAAAAGTCGATCGAGCTTTGAGAGCTTCTTCTCTGCATAAGCCTTTAAAGAATCAGTAATCTCCATTTTTCTTCCATTGAAAGTAAACCTCATAGTGCCAACTCCTTTCAATTTCCGATGAGCATCTCATCTTGGTTTTATTATATCACGAACACTCTCTTGTTTTCAATGACAACTTTGTTAATTACAATGTTTTTCTTTTTAAACAGCCTGCACAAATTTGTGAGAAAATCAAAAGGGACCGACAAATCTCTTTGTCAGCCCTTTTGTTCTCCTGTTCAACAAAAATATTTACTCTTCATCAGAAACATAAACAGTCTCACTCTGCGGCTCGTCTGCCATTACACGATTCTCTTCCTCACCGTCTTCTATAACAGCACGAATTGACAGAGAAATTTTCTGACGTTCCGTATCAATGTCCGTAATCTTCGCATTCACAATTTCATTCTCAGAGAGCACGTCATCCGGCTTGTTAATACGCTGATTTGAGATTTGTGAAATATGGATCAGACCGTCAACACCTGGGATTACCTCGGCAAAGGCGCCAAACGGCATAAACTTTAAAACTTTGACAGGCACCACATCTCCAATGCCATAATTCGAGATAAATTTGATCCATGGGTTATCCTCCGCCTTGCGATAGCCAAGCGAAATTTTCTTTTTCTCACGGTCAAAGGAAATGACATACACCTCAATCTTATCGCCGACGTTCACAACATCAGACGGATGCCGTACACGATTCCAGCTCAATTCACTGATATGGATCATGCCGTCAACCCCGCCGATATCAACAAAGGCACCATAAGAAGTAAGGCTCTTTACCACGCCCTCATAGACCTTATTCTCTTCGATCTCATTCCAAATTTGTTCTGCCTTTGCACGGCGCTCCTCCTGCAATACTGCACGGATGGAACCAACCACGCGGCGTCTTGCGCGATTGACCTCAATAATACGGAGACGAACTTTCTGCTTTAAGAGAGAAGTCATCGGCGCATCTTTCGGAAGTCCAGTCTGCGAAGCGGGTACAAATACATGTACGCCATTGACACTGACAACGACACCACCCTTATTTTCTTCAATAACAGTGCCTTCAACGGTGGTACGCTCTTCACGGGCATCTTCAATAGAATCCCAGCCCTTGATCGTATCAAGGCGCTTCTTAGAAAGCATAACCGTACCTTCTACATCATTTACACGCATCACAAATGCTTCAATCTCATCGCCAACCTTAATATTACCCTCAGCGACATAGTTCGGATCATCGCTCAATTCAGAGACAGGAATATAACCGGCCTGCTTCACGCCAAGATCCACATTGATCTCGCCAGAATTAATCGCCGTTACCACACCAGTGACCTTATCCCCCGTATATAAAGTTTTAATTGAATACTGAAGGTTTTGCTCTAAATTCTCTTCGGCCTCGTTTACGGCCTCTTCTTGAACCTGGTTTTTCATTTCCTCGCTCATCTTGTTTACTACCTCCTTTATTATCCACGCCGGTGTCGAAGCCCCTGCGGTTATTCCAATATTCGTCACGTTTTTAAACCACCGGCCATTGAGCTCCCGCGCACCGTCGATACGATACACCTTCGAACAATTGGTTCCGGCAACTTCTGCAAGCTTCCGCGTGTTGGAACTGTTACCGTCTCCAATCACCAGCATGACCTCCGACTCAGACGCGATCAGAGCGCACTCTGCCTGTCTTTCATCGGTAGCATTACATATTGTATCAAATATTTTTAAATTTGTATATACTTTTTTTATGTTATTTACGAAAATTTCCCACTTTGTACGATTTGACGTAGTCTGAGCCACAACACTGACCGGTTTCGACAAATCCGCACAGGCTTCCTTAAAATATGTTTCGAGTTCTGCGCTGTCTTTCAACACCACCGATTCACGGCACCAACCGCTGATTCCAATCACCTCGGGATGCGCCGGATCTCCCATAATAATGACCAGGCGCCCCTCTTGTGACTCTTTTTCTACGATTCGATGTATTTTCCTGACGAATGGACATGTAACATCTACAATTTTAAGTCCACGCTTCGAAATTGCATCATACGTCGCCTTTGGCACGCCATGCGCACGAACAATTACCGAAGCACCCTCAGGCACACTGTCGAGGTTTTCCACATATCGAACTCCCAGTTCAAGTAACCGTTTCGTCACCGCTTCATTATGGATCAACTGACCCAGCATATAAACATCTTGCAATGCATTTGCAGACGTCAGCGCCATCTCAACAGCACGATTGACCCCGAAACAAAATCCCGCGGTTCTCGCAACTCTAATTTTCATAGCGCGCGGATCGCCTCCATAATACGGTCCGCCGCCTCATGATAGGCTTCACTGCCCGCACCGCGCGGCGCAGCATCTATGTACATCGGCTCTCCGAAGGTCACATGCACAAAACGAAAAAATTTCCGGCTGTTTTCGATCTTCGTTGGGACTATCGGAACGTGCATACGTGCTGCGATCATTGCGGCGCCGGCTTTTCCTTCCAAATCTGTTCCCGAACGATTCCGCGTCCCTTCCGGAAAAATACAAACTTTCTCGCCATTTTTTAAATACTGCATCGCCTCGCGTATTGCAGAAAGATAACCCTTCTCCGGATCCACACGAAATGCGCCGATTGAACGAATAAAAGGTCCAATTACCGGCTTGTCATAATAAGACGCTTTTGTCATATAGTGTAGATATTCGCCCTTTCCGACAGCCAAAGCAATGCAAAACGGATCACGAAGCGCCGCATGGTTGGGGCATACAACACATGCCCCAGCAGGCAGGCGTTCCCGGTGATGTACCTTCACCGGGCTTAATATCAGCGCCAGTTTTACGACATAGTACATGATTCTCCGCCACATTGCAATTCCTCCAAACAACCGTCGATCACCCGGCGTAATTTTTTGTAGCCTTCTTCTAAGCTAAGCCCCGTCGTATCCACCAAAAGGGCATCTTCCGCCCGGCGCAACGGAGATACAGTCCGGTTCTCATCGCGGAAATCGCGTTCTTTTTGCTCACGCAATACGGTTTCATAATCTGTCACTTCACCGCGCTCCGTTAACTCCTGAAATCTCCGCATGGCCCGGTCCTCCGCAGAGGCGGTCAAAAAAATCTTTACAGGCGCGTCCGGCAATATCGTCGTTCCGATATCTCGTCCGTCCATAATAATATTGTTGCCGCGTGCAAAGGTACGCTGAACGTCCAACAGCAGCGCACGTACGCACGGTAAAGCGCTTGCTTGGGAGGCAATCTGTGAAATTTCCGGCACACGAATTTCCTGGCTGACATCCTCGCCACACAGCATTGTCCGCTGCACACCATCCACAAAATCAAACGATACCTTGCACGCTTCAAGCGCCCTGGCAACCGCCTCCTCATCTGTCGGATCAATGCCGCTCCGTTTCACAAAAAGACCCACCGCACGATAAAGTGCGCCCGTATCGATATAATAAAAGCCCAGCTCACGGGAAATGCGGCGAGCCATGGTAGATTTTCCGGAACCGGAAGGTCCATCCAAGGCAATCTGCACTGTTTTCATAGCAATCCTCCCAATTAAATGCCATACGCCGCCGCGCGGCCAGTTGCCCACGCAATCTGCAAATTAAAACCGCCGGTATAGGCATCCACATCCAAAATTTCTCCCGCAAAAGAAAGTCCGGGAACCAGTTTGGAACGCATGGTTCTGGGATCAACCTCTGCAGTCGCCACACCGCCTGCCGTTACAACCGCCTCATCAAAGCCACTCTTCGTCACTTTCCCTATCTGAAAAGCTTTCAGCGTCCGTATCAACGACATGCGCTGCTGACGCGTCATAACATTCAGCTTTAGTCCTGGAGAGATCCCGCTGCAATCGCAAATCACACGCGTCATAGCCTTAGGAAGAAGTTTGGGCAACAGATTTGAAAAGTTGATATTTGGTGCCGTCTCAATCTCGCGTAAGAGACGAAGATCCAGCGCCGCCTCGTCAAGCGCAGGTTTTAAATCAAGCAAAACTTCATACTGTCCTTTTGCGCCTCGCATAAAAACACTTGCCGAAAGCACCAAAGGACCCGATATTCCGGTATGCGTAAAAAGCATCTCCCCCATCTCCCGGTAAAGCGATTTCCCATCGCAAAGAAGAGAAAGTTCCACATTTTTAAGAGAGAGCCCGGACAGCGGCATACAGATCGCCGGATCCGCATGAAGCGGCACCAGCGACGGTTCAGGCGCCACAATGGTATGGCCAAGCGCCTTCGCAATTTCATAACCCGAGCCATCCGATCCTGTCGCAGGATATGATTTCCCGCCTGTAGCCAGAATAACATGCTCCGCCGGGACGAAGCCCCGCGACGTCGTCACCCCGCAGACCGCCCCGCCTTCCAAACGAATTTCTTTTGCGTCAGCCAACATGACCTGCGCACCCGACGCGTAACGTCGAAGCGCGTCCACGATATCAAAAGCACGATCGGAAACCGGAAACACCCGCGCACCGCGTTCCGTCTTCAGCGGTACGCCAAGTTCCGTAAAAAGGTCCATAACATCCTGCGGCGTCGTACGCGAAAACGCGCCATATAAGAACTTTCCGCCATGTGGCGTATTCGTTACCAGCGTGCGCACATCGCAGTCGTTTGTCAAATTACAGCGGCCCTTCCCCGTAATGCCCAGCTTTAAAAGCGTTTTTCGGCTGTGTTCCAATACGGTTACCTTATGCCCTGCGCGCACAGCCGTTCCCGCAGCCATCATTCCCGCAGCGCCGCCGCCAATGATTACTACATGTGCCATATCCTAAAGAGTCTCCGCCTTACGGTAGACTTCATATTTATCCCAAATACCTTCCAGATCACCAAAAACCTGCCGCAACGCTTCACGCCGATGCATACCGGTTGCGACAACCAGTGCGTTGATAAGGCTCATAGGCGCAACCAGTGAATCAACAAACGACGCCGTATCGCTTTCTGCATAGAGCGCGCAGTCTGCATGCTGCACAAGAGGAGAAACCGGGCTGTCCGTAATGGCAATTACATCAGCGCCCTTTCCATGTGCATAGGCCAATGCATCCACCGTCATCCTGGAGTAGCGGGGAAAGCTGATGCCAATGATTGCATCCCCTCTTTTGGCCCGTAAAAGTTGCTCCGAAAGTACGCTTGACGAAGAAGATGTCAGCAGTTTCACATCTTCAAAAATTAAATTAAAGTAAAAATATAAAAACTCCGCCAATGCCGACGAAGATCGCAGGCCAATAATATAAATGCGCTCTGCGCGCAAAGTACGACGCACCACATCGTCAAAAACTCCCGCATCCACACTGGCCAGCGTCGCGCTGATCCGGTCTATATCCTCGCGCATAACGCTTTTGAGAACATTTTGCTCATCCAGGAGCGAAGCGGTCACATCAAGCCGCTGCACAGCGGTCAACCGATTACGGATAAGCTCCTGCACGGCGCGCTGCAATTCCGGATATCCCTCATAGCCGAGACGAACTGCAAAGCGCACCACTGTAGACTCGCTGACACCCACAGCCTCGCCCAGCTTATTTGCCGTTAAAAAAGCGGCTTTGTCGCAGTGATCAACTATGTAGTTTGCAAGCGCCCGCTGACTCTTGGAAAAATGCGCCGACATTGCGGCCAACCTTGCATTGAGATCATTCTCCATACCGATTATCTCCTTCTATGGATTTCAGGTACGCCACTTCCGCTCCCGTCAGGTAGCGCCACTCCCCTTTTTTTAGGTCTCCAAGAACCAATTTTCCTTCCGCAATCCGGCGAAGCCATAAAACACGCAAGCCCACTTTTTCACACATACGCCTGATCTGCCGGTTACGCCCCTCGTGTATCACAAAGCGCAGAACGGTGCCCTCCGGCGTCGTCTTCACGAAGTCCACTTTTGCCGCGCTTAGCCGCACGCCGTCCAGTTCCATCGGTGCGCGCAACGTAGCCAGTGCCGGCTCCACATTCCCACGTACGCCAACCAGATAGGTCTTCTCCACTTCATATTTCGGATGTGTCAGCCGATATGCCAGTTCTCCGTCGTTTGTCATAAGCAACAGCCCGGAGGAATTCAGATCCAGCCGTCCAACCGGATATACGCGCTCACCCGCGTTCGCCGTCAAATCGCGCACCGTACGCCGGCCACGCTCGTCCGACATCGTAGAGACATATCCGACCGGTTTATGCAGCATAATATAAAGGAATTCCCTTTTTGAAAAATCTACTTGTTTTCCATCAAGCGCTACCATATCGGATTCCGGATCCGCACTGTCTCCTAATCTGGCCGTAACGCCGTTTACCGTCACGCGTCCGGCGCTTATGTACGCTTCGGCCGTACGGCGGGCGCATAACCCCGCCGCAGCCAATAATTTTTGCAACCTCTGCTTCAAAATCTCATTCCCCGGTTCATTCATAAATCAGCCCGACGCTGCCAACTTTTACGCCGCGAACATAGACATCCGCAGTTCCTGCATGCTCTCCGCGCATACGCCCGCCATATACAAACGACGGGAGATGTAACCGAATTTCCGCAGTTTCATATTCATATGGTGTTAACCAAACGGAAAAATCTTCAACATAAGCTACCTTCACATCACTGCCGGAAACACTCGGTATCACCGCTGCCCGTTCGCCTGTTTGCACAAGTGTATATTCTTCCAGAGCATCGAACACCGCGCGATACAGTTTTTCATGGTCGTTCCAATCATCTGGCGCCGCAAGTGTCACGGCAATAAAACGCCGGCCCTCGCGCTCTGCACAGCTTACCAGACACCGGCCGGCAGCCTTGGTAAAACCAGTCTTCACGCCGCAAACGCCGTCCAAACGCCACAAAAGCTTATTGTGATTGTGCATGAAGCGTCCCGCAATTGTTATCTCCTTGGTCGACACAATTTCATAAAAAGTTTCATTGCGCATGGCATGCGCCGCGAGCGTCGCCAGATCACGCGCAGTGGAATAATTGTGTTCGCCATCCAGTCCATGCGGATTTTCAAACGATGTATCTGCAAGGCCCAAATCCTGGGCATACATATTCATCATCATCACAAAAGTTTCCACATCTCCCTTGCCGCAATGATGCGCAAGGGCAAGTCCCGCATCGTTGCCAGACATCAAAAGTAAGCCATAGAGAAGTTCGCGCACGGTCACATCGTCGCCTGCACGCAGGTACATGGACGATCCGCCGACGCGCTCACAATCCTCTGTCACTACGACTTTTTCGTCAAGTTCACAGTTTTCAATCGCTACGAGCGCGGTCATAATCTTTGTTGTGCTCGCAATCAGACGCCTTTCGTCCGGGTTCTTCTCATAAAGAGCTTCTCCTGATTCTGCGTCTATTAAAATTGCGCTGCCTGCGCTGAGATCACCCGCACAGGCACCACATGTCATGGCGGATATCAACAATACCGCACAGATCAACTTCTTTATCACAGCCGTTTTTCACCTCAAAGCGGCCGCGCAGATGCCAAAACAAATACCGTAAAAACCGGCAGCCTACTCTTCTATTATTGTTTCTTCCTTTTTCGTGCGGGAGGCAAGAAAGTCCTCCACTTTTTCGATTACCTGGGGCAACAGTTCCAAAATGCGGTCCGCCGTAGTCTGCGGCGCAGAATCCACACTTAGTACGCGCACATTTCCATCCGCTATCACAAGAAATACAACGGGCGTAATCGTAATGCCGGCTCCGCCGCCGCCGCCAAAATTTCGGCCCTCCTCAGCCGGCTTATTTTTTCCAAAATCGGAACCTCCGGAACCAAAACCAACGCTGATTTTCGATACAGGAACCAGTGTAACCCCATCCGCGCGGATTGGTTCCCCAACGATGGTATTCGAATCAATCATTTCCTTAACCTTCTGCATGGTAATGCCCATGACTTCGCTGATCGGATGTCTGCCTGTCTCGCTCATAAATGCCTCCATTATACCATTTCTACAATTCTGCAGCGCCATTTTCCAGTTCCGTATTCACAACACGTTTTCCCACCTTATGCGATGCGTCATCGGCCCTTCGAAAAAGGTCCCTATGCCGCCAAAGCACCTTCAAGGCACCAAAAAGTGCCGCCAAGATATAAAGAATGCGAAAACTTACCTCAAGCACGCCTTCGGCATGTATTTTGCTGCTTTCGTAATCCAGCTCAACGCCAACATCAAAAGCCTTTACCGTCACCAGACGTTCAAGTAGAGCGTGTACAGCGCCGACCACAGCCCAGAGACGTCCATATGCAATCGCTGCAGAAGCTGCATCCGTGCCCCCCGCCGTTATCCGCCCGCTCAGTTCCCTGATACAAATCCGCTTTATCAGACGAGTGGCAACGCCACCCATTTCGCCAATCAGGTCCAGCATGTCCCGCAAGGCCGGCTTTTTCTTTTTTCCTGCGTTCTTTTTCTCACCGGACAAATTTTCAACGCGTTTTTTTTCATTTTTTTCCTTCTGTTGCTTGGTCTTTTTACCCGTATGGATAGGGACCCGGACACAACCCACACAAAGGAAAAACCTGGTTTTTTCCGCGGCGAACTCCACTCGCAGCCCAAGCCGCAGCAAGAGTAGTATACCCAATATCAGCGCCGTTATCAGCAGCGCAACCAACCAGCCGTTCACATCAACTCTCCGGACGCTCCGTAGCGCCGTCGCTGTTCATTTTTACAATTTCCTGTGCGCCCGTACTCTCAGGTTGCGTGTCCGAGGCATTTGAGGGCTTTTGTTCCTCAGCTCTAAGCGCGCGTATCTCCGGCAATTCCGCCAGTTCCTCATATGAGGAAACGCCAAAAATTCTCAAAAATTCCGGCGTTGTGCGCAACAACACCGGCCTTCCCGGTACATCCAACCGTCCAGCTTCTTCTACAATCCCCTTGTCCATGAGCGCGCCAACTGTATAGGAACTATCTACACCGCGAACCTGCTCAATATAAGCGCGCGTTGTCGGCTGATTTGCCGCAATGATCGCCAAAACCTCCAGAGAGGGTTGGGAAAGCGCGGGTGCGCGCCGCATCTCAAGCGCTGTGCGAACACAGTCCGCATACTCTGGCGCCGTGACAAGCTGCGCGGTCTCATTGACACGCATAAGACGAATACCGCGCCTGTCAAAACGATAAGCCCCCTCCAATTCGTCAAGTGCTGCAGCAAGTTCAATCGGTTCGCAGGCAGCGCCCACGCATAATCTGTCAAACGGCACAGGGTCTCCCGCCGCAAAAAGTATCGCCTCAATTATATTGCAAAGCTCCGGCATACTCACGTCCCCTCTCCGCCTTCAAACACAATTCCACCGTCCGGTGTGTCTTCCACACTGACTCTCCTGTTGGCCATTAACTCCAAAAGCGCCAAAAACACCGCAACAAGTTCTGAGCGCGAGTGTACCTGGCGATAAAGACTGCGTACCGTAACGCTTCCCTGTTCCGATAGGGTGTCCATAATCCGGGCAATCTTTTCTTCCACCGGAACCGGTTCAAATCCGACAATCCCATCAAAAGCAGATGCCGACGGCGGCATTTTCCGGCGTGCCCGTTCTACGACGCCAGACGCTGCCCGGCATAGGTCACCCGGCGTATGGCAATACCGCACAGCCGCAGCGCGCAATGGTTCCGGCGATTTTGTAAAGCAATTCCTTCCCTCTTGAATCCTTTTCGAAAAAAAAGGTGCAGCATCCTTTACCTTTTTATATTCAACCAGACTCTGCGCCAAGGCGGCACGCGGATCTTCCTCTTCCTTTTCGGGCTTTGGCAGAAGGAGTCGTGTCTTTATATACACAAGTCTTGCCGCCATTGCCACAAAGTCACAGGCATTTTCCAGATCTTCCTCTAAAATACGATCCAGTATTGCCAGATACTGTTCTAAGATCAGCGCAACAGGAATATCCATAATATCTACCCGGTTGGCCGATATCAGCTGCAACAGCAAGTCAAGCGGACCTTCAAACGAGTCCAGTTTAAACGTTATAGTATGATCCATCTGACCACACTCTCTATCTCGTTCAGCAGATACCCCCGCGCTACCGACAGCGGCGTTGAAAGCACACCTGTTATTAACAACAAAATCAATATAAACTGAATTTGGCGCTCATAGCGTAACAGGTAATACGCCCACTTGGACGGCAGAAAAACGTTCAAAATGCGCGAACCATCCAGTGGCGGCAGCGGAATTAGGTTAAATACGGCAAAGCCGGCGCTTAATGCAGCCAAAATCACAAAAAAAGTCCCCATAGCGTTCGCAAACGCAGACTCCGGGAAATAGATGGCCAAAATATAATAGAGTAGCACCCCTGCAAAGCTCAATACTACATTCATGACCGGACCTGCCGCTGCCACCAGCGCCATATCGCGTCTCGGATGGCGGAAGCGCCTTGCATCGACCGGAACAGGTTTCGCCCAGCCAAAGCGCAGAAATACCATACACACAAGGCCCAGCAGATCAATATGCCGAAAGGGGTTCAGCGTTAACCGGCCGCAATCACGCGCTGTCGTATCGCCCAATTTATAGGCGACAAACCCATGAGCCGCCTCATGGAATGTCAATGCCAGCAAAACGGCCGGTATTGTAATCAACAATTCCCAAACATTAAAATTAGGCAAGATAAAACTCCGATGTACAAAAAAATAATGTATAAAGACAATTTATTATACACTACATGATTTGCCTTTTCAAGCGACGTGCCAATATTTTTCGACGCATGCCTTTTTTTATCGAGCATATCGCTACGCATGTCAAGGGAACAACTATCTGAAGAGGTACCGATATCAGAGGCCACACCATATAACGCTTTTCCAGTACCACACTCGTCTGATAAAGGCTAAAGCAAAGAAGCAGTCCAACCACGGCCCCCGCTGAAATACTCATCCAGGGTCTGTGTTTTTCCAGAACCGCATCAATCCCCTGCGAAACGAAAAGCAGTGTCACAGCCGATTCCATAATCCCCGCCGCTGCAGGAATCAGCGACGTCAGCACCTCCGTGCGCTGTTCAAAATTGGTATATCCCGTAATACTGTCGGCATGATTGGTTGAAAAGCTCAACATGCCAGAAAGTGAACCGCCGAGCACCATGGTGTCTCTTGCAAACGAAAGAGAGAGTATTAAGGTTGCCAGGAACCAGGGAATCAACCAGTGTCTCATCTCCAAGCGCCCCTTTACCTTAGACAGTAATGAAAATACAACGATCGGTTCTCCAAAGGGAAAGGAAAGATACCGGTATGCACCAATTAAAACGGCATGCTTATTCTCAGCAACCGGGAACAGATACTCAAAGTGGAACGAAGTAATGGAAGTAAGCATTGAAATCACGATAAATAAAATCACAACAGGGAAAACAAACGATGCCCACTTTCCCATAACAACAGTGCCCTTGTGTACCAAATATGTGGCGCATAGCGCAATCGCCGTTGCCATTACATATTTGGGGGTGTCCGGGAGAATGTTTGAACTGACAAATCGTGCAAAACAATTAAATGACATACTGAGCAAAAGGACACCGTAAATTACATAGAGAACTGCCACAATCTTCATGATGGTCTTTCCGAAAATATCCGCCGTAATTTCAAAAAAGTTTTTACCAGGATATCTCTTTGAGAGGAAATAAAAGAGCAGAAATACCGGTACATAAAAAAGCGCCGATAAAATGATGCAAAGCCAGGAGTCTCTTCCCGCCACACGATCATTTCCTAAAATGTAGGCATTTGCAATATATAAAAGCGCCGCCACAATACAAAACACTTTAGGACTTATACTCCTATACATGGTTTCTTCCTTTCAGTTTAACAGTATCCGCATGCCTGTAGAACTGTTATTATTTTTAAAGTCAGTCTCTATTTGTGTCTCAATGTCCTGAAAAATGTCATACCAGGAAGTAAAAGTTTTATAAGCGTCCGGGTTTCTCTGCCATATCAGGTTTCCCCACCCAAGAACATCGCAGGAAAGGCCCTGTAAACGTTCAACCATGTCTGTCAAATGATCCTTCACAAAATCGCCCAATGCGGTGTTTACCCGCTCTATTGCGGCCGGATCGTTGCTGTTAATATCGCCATCTATCATTAAAATTTCATAATTCGCGCTGATTTTCATTTCCGCACGTACGCCTTCGTCTACAATTACGGGATCCGTATGAATGTTCCAGTCTTCCACATTTACTGAAACGCGGGAATTATCAACCAAAAAGTCAAATTCCGTTCTCTTCACACCATCTGATAACAGTTGTACGAACACCGTCTCTTCATCGCGCAACCATCCCACAAGTTTATCGTCTTTAAATACACCACATCCAGACACGTCGACAGAGTTGCTTTTTTCTGTCACATCGCTCAAAATCTGTGACAGAGCAAATTCGGCGCCGGGCTCCAACATTCTATTAATAATATAATAGGCATTCGACTCTACGGTTTTTCCAAGTTCACTCTGTTCCTGAATAATGGACGTGATCGCAAAACTTTTTATATTGGAACCGTGGCATTCCAGTTCAAACACCTCTGCCGCGGTCTCCAGGCGCGAAACCGCCATCGTCAACGTCAAGTGCATTTCGCGTTCGTTCAAAATATAATCGAGCAGTTCCTGTATTCCGTGTTCGGCATATTTATTGTCCAGAATCAGCAACGTTGCGTGGTACCAATAGAGTCTTTTGCCCGACTGGTTGATAATATCATAAACTGCCTCTGCAATGCTTTTTCCCTTTCCTGTTAAAATTGTGCTTTCCATGCCTGGCGATTCGCTGTCTTTAAAATTCACGGTCTCG
Source organism: uncultured Eubacteriales bacterium (assembly GCA_900551265.1). Classification (GTDB taxonomy): domain Bacteria; phylum Bacillota; class Clostridia; order Oscillospirales; family QAMX01; genus Allobutyricicoccus; species Allobutyricicoccus pentlandensis. The sequence continues at coordinate 13,899 of URVL01000028.1, forward strand.
GCCGTCAGCAGGATTTCACCGGATTCCGTAAGGTCAATTGCCGCACCTGCAATAATCGTGCGTTCATTCAGCTCGCTATAGCTCCAACAGCCACTCAGCAGTAACAGTAATACGCTCGGTAATATCAGTCGAAGGAAAAGCTTCATGATTCCGTACGCCCCTCATTTTCCCTTACGCTTGGCTTATGCAACATCCAAAGCGGTGCTCGAAGTCCTGTGTCACGCATATCTTCTAACTTCCATGTTGCTATGAAAGATGTGTACGGTACGCCAAAACTGTTCATGGATATCAACATTGCCAGAATAAACAGGACACCAATAATATACCCATATAGTCCAACCATGGCGGAAAGCGTCAACAAAAAAAGCCGGGTTACCAGCATGGCCTCCTTCATCTTGGGTACCATTAAATCCGTCAGACCGGTGAAGGCGACTACAATCACGAGAGGTGCCGAAATAAACCTGGCGTCCACGGCAGCCTGTCCAATTACAACGCCGCCAACGGTGGAAAGCGCATTGCCAATTCCCTGCGGCATCATAATACCGGCTTCATTTAAAAGTTCAAACGCTGCAAGCATAACAAACAACTCAAGGACTGCGGAAAGCGGTACGCCTTCGCGTGATGAAGCGACAGAAATCAGAAGTTTAACCGGAAGCATTTCCTGATGAAAACAAATCAGCGAAATATAGATTGCAGGAACGCTAACAGATAGAAACACGCCGACAATACGCAACAGGCGTTGCGCACTTCCAAGCCAGAAATTTGAATAGTAATCGTTTCCGGATTGAAAATATTCCAATAATAGGAATGGCACACTCAACACACTCGGTGTTCCATCTACCAGGATGATAATCCGCCCCTCCAGAATCTTCGCTGCGGCGATATCCGGCTTCTCCGTCATGCCCACGGTTTTAAAAGGAGAGTACCTGGAATCACGGATATACTCCTCAATATAATTTGCAGAAAGCGCCGTTTTTAGATGGATCCGTGACAAACGCTTTTTCAATCGTTCCAGCACATTTTTGTCAACCAGCGAATCCAAATAGCACAGGCAAATCTTCTGGTCGGACAGCGTTGTCACGCTCTGCATATCCATTTTCAGATCCGGTGACAATAAACAGCGGCGCAAAAGCGCCGTATTGGCTATGATGGATTCAGTAAAACCCTCTCTTGGGCCCCGAAGGTTTTTTTCAGAATCCGGTTCGTCAACGCCGCGGGTTTTATATCCCTTTGACGACGCCGAAATGACTTCCTTATAACCGTCTATAAAAATCAGCGTATCGCCTTGAATCATGGCAGCACATGCCTTGGAAAGATCCTCCGTAATATTAAACGTATCCGTTGTAATCACGCGCTGCGCCACCGCCTCAGGCGAAACCTCTCCGTCGCAGAGCGTTAAAGGACGTATGATATTCAGGTCAATAATCTGATTGTCTACCATTCCGTCAAAATAGGCAATAAAATAGCGGTTCTCTCCGTTTCGGGATACAATGTGCCGCAAGTTGAAAACACTGTCTTTATCAAAAATCCGATTCATAATCGTTTCGTTTACGGCAAGATTCTCGTTGAGTACGATTTTCCGGATTTCATCGTTCGTCATGCTCTCACCCCTTTGAGATAGCATAGCCAGACCGAACATAAAAAATACGCGCCGCTTCCTTTCATGGCAGCGGCGCGCAAATGAAATATGATTCTTCAAAAAGTTAAAAAAAGAAAAAATAACAATTATAAATTTCCAAGCATCCCCTTCCGAAAATCTCGAACAAAGTCTGCATCCTCCGCTTCGATACTCTTTCCATTCAGGTACATGAGCAGCCCCGCATCTGTTGCAAAAGAGAAGAGCACCCGATGTGACTGAAGCGCCTGATAGCGCCTATGGTAGCCACGATTCTGTGCGTTCGTACCATACTTTCCGTCGCCAAGCAGCGGGTGTCCCGCCGCAGCAAACTGCGCACGAATCTGATGTGTGCGGCCCGTCAAAAGCTCACATTCCAAAAGTGACAGGCTTCCGCGGATTTCCAGCGTGCGGTATAGTGTCGCCGCACTTCGCGTGTCAGCCGTCTTCTTTTGCCGGACAAATACGGTTTTATTTTCAACGTCGCGTTCCAAGTACCCATACAACTGTCCACTTTTCGGCGACATGACGCCATGAATAATACAATAATAATATTTTCGTAGCTCGCGATTGCGTATCTTGTCATTTAATATCCGTAGCGATTCAGCATTTTTTGCTGCAAGAACCAAACCACATGTATTCCGGTCAATACGATTAGCCAGCGCGGGAGCAAATGAATTTTCTTCCTCCGGATTCCACTCCCCCTTTGCAAAAAGGTACGCCTTAATTTGATTAATCAGCGTATTCCCGTCACCAGACTCATCTGAATGAACAAGCATGCCGGCGCGTTTATCCGCGACTAAAATATTGGCATCTTCATAAACAACCCGTAGCTCTGGTTTTATAGTGCGCCATGCTTCGTCTCCGCCTGGACGTGCAAAGAATTCCTCGCCAATATAAAGCGAAAGCAAGTCTCCCTCGAGGAGCCTGTCTTCCGGACGGCAACGTCCGCCATTTCGCTTAATTCTCTTGATCCGCAAATACTTCTGACGAAGTGACGCCGGCAAAGACGGCAGCGCTTTCATTAAAAAATGATCGGCACGCTGGCCCGCGTCATTCTTTCCAATTCTGATTTCGCGCACAAAAGATCACCCATTATTAAAGAAATTACATCTACGTAATAAGCCTTTTGAAAATAAGGAGCCACTACGCCGTTCTAATTGGTGCAAAAATTTCTGTTAACAGCTTCACTTGCATCTGAGCAGTAAAAAATGTTACAATAAGAAAAACAACAGGAGGTCATGCTATGGATTTCTTTCAACTCATTACCGTGCGCGAAAGCTGCAGAAACTATACGGGCGAAGCCGTTCCGCGTGAAAAATTGGAGGCCATCCTGAACGCGGCGCGCATGGCGCCCTCAGCCTGCAACAGCCAACCGTGGAGCTTCGTGATAGCGGATAGCCCTGACGCCACACGTCATGCCGCAGAGTGCGTGCAGGAAGGCGGCGCCAATCGGTTTACGGACAAGGCACCGGCTTTCATAATTGTTTTAGAAGAGCACGCAAAGCTCTCTCCGCGCATAGCAGACAAAATGGACAGTCAGCACTTCGCTCAGATTGATATCGGTCTGGTTACAGCGCACATCTGCCTGGCCGCTTCTGCATTGGGTCTTGGCACTTGTATTATGGGACTTTTTAACGAGGAAAAGACAAAGTCATATTTCAACATTCCGGCAGATAAGCGCGTCCGTCTTATCATTTCCGTCGGCTATTCGGCGGACCAGGAACCACGCAAAAAAAGCCGCAAGACACTGGAAGAAATCGCACAGTTTGTATAAAAACAGAGTTCTGTCTGTCCCCTGGGGAATTCATTCTCAGGGGCATTTTTAATAACTGGTTATTTTATTGGTCAAACGCATTGAACTTTGGCGCGCCAAAGTTCAAACGGTAACGCTAACTGCAAAAAATCAGCGCAACTATAATGCCAAGAATCCCGCCGATCATAACCTGAAACGGCGTATGCCCTACAAATAATTTTAAATTTTCTTCTGCCAGTTCTCGATTTGCGAGGTTTTCTAAAATATATGAAATTTCTGTTAAAAGTTGCGCCTGCTTGCCCGTCTCACGCCGGACGCCCATCGCATCGTGCATAACAATCACTGCTAAAACAAACGTAACTGCAAATTCAAACGATCCCAAGCCAAATGTTAAAGCAGAGGCGGTCGCCAATGCACATACGGTTGCAGAGTGTCCACTCGGCATTCCGCCGTCGCCAATAAACCGTTTCCAGTCAATTCCCCGGTTAATAACCGCATAGATAGCTGCCTTTAATACCTGTGCCACCAGCCAGGCAACTAACGAACAAATAAGGATTTTATTATGAAAAAGGTCAAGCATATATCCTGTTTCTCCCATATTTTTTTTGCGCAATGCGTAATTTCAACTGAAACAACCAATCAAGATTTTCAGTCATTTGTAAAATGCGGTATCTAGCAGATCTGGCAGTTTTACAGCGCCAACGTTTTTTAGTATAGCATATCTTATAAGAAAAATCGACCGTTTTTTTATGCGGTGGCAATCCAAATGGCGGAAATAAAAAGACCTGTTCGTAACCGGACAGGTCTTTTCCTTGAAAAAACTTATATATTGCGATCCGTTCCGTCAAAGTCAAGGTATTTCTCGATTGCATCGTCAAGCGCTTTAACCTGCTCATCGGAAAGGGACCAGTCAAAAGTCGAGCAGTTTTCCGCAGCTTCCTCAGGATTTCTCACGCCACAGAGCGCCGTTGAAACGTAATCTTTCTGCGTTGACCAGTTGATCGCAATCTGCGGAAGCGTCTTGCCCGTATCAGCGGCGATCTTATCCATCACATCAAGCACCTTCATGACTTTGCTGAAACGCGGCTCCTTAAAGAAGGGATAGAAGAAATTACGGGGATCCTTGGGTCCAAATACCGGAGGCTCTCTAAACGCACCGGTAAGGATGCCAGCGCCCAGGGAACCATACGTAAACGTATTAATGCCGTGCTGTACGCACCACTTCATTAAATCTTCGTCGCGGCGAACCACCATGGAATAGGGCGGCTGAATCGCGTCAATCTTGCAAACTTTTTCACAGGTAAGGATCTGCTCTCTGTTAAAATTGGAAAGGCCCACAAAACGGATTTTTCCCTGTCTTTTCAGGGTATTCATCGCATCCATGGTCTCGGAAAACGGCGTATCGAGATCCGGCCAGTGTACAAAATAAAAATCGATATAATCCGTATCCAGCCGTCTTAAAGATTGCTCACATTCATAAAGAATATTCTCATAACGGCC
>URVL01000029.1 GCA_900551265.1 uncultured Eubacteriales bacterium
TGCAGTCTGTGTTTGGAATAGAGGAACAGGGCTTACTTTTCAGTGTACTTTTGCATTTTGGCACGCTCGTTTCGGTATTTATTTGTTTCTGGCATGATATTGTAGAGATGATACGCGAATTCTTCTATTTGTTGCGGGATTTGGCTCATGGGAAGGCTAATATTAACAAAACGCCCATGCGCCGTCAGATGATCATGGTGCTCATTGCTACGGTTCCCATGATCGCCGCGGTTTTTTTAAACGATTACATAGAAAGCCTGTTTACCTCAACTCTTTTGGTAGGTTTTATGCTGCTGATTACGGCGGTGTTGTTGACGGTAACGGATATGCATGGCTTTGGGCGTAAGGATGCTTCAACTGCGACATGGCGAGACGCGCTGATCATTGGCGCGATGCAGCTTGTTGCAATTGTACCTGGTATTTCCCGGTCCGGGACCGTCCTGACCGGAGGTGCACTGCGGGGATTTTCACGTGCATTTGCAGTGAAGTTTGCGTTTATTATGTCAATACCGGTAATTCTCGGCGCAAACGTTTTCTCAGTTGTAGATGCAGTCAATGAAGGCCTCGACCCTGCCATGATTATGCCGTGCGTCGTGGGGGTGATTGTGGCCATGGTTTCTGGAATTGCGGCTATTAAGTTTATGAATATGCTTGCAAAGCGACGCAGTTTTCGTCCGTTTGTCATTTATTGTGCTTTGGTAGGCGTTGTTACGATTGCCGCAAGTTTAATATTCTGATTAAGTGATTAAAGGGTTCGATACATATGACTTCGCAAACCAAATCAAAACCAAAAACTGCCTCGAAAAAGACTCCTGCAAAGGGCACGCAGAGGAAGAAACAAACCGCACAGACGGGGCGTGGCGCGTCTAAAATAAAGAATGCAGGACGCGGGGGAAAAACGTCTGTTAAGAGTGTTGAGAGCCAGCATCGGGAAATATGGGTTGTCGTGACCTTTTTTCTTTCCCTGGTGCTGATGCTGGCGGTCTTTAATGTAAAAGGCTTTTTGCTGGAGGCTCTGGCGTCGTTTTGCAAAGGTCTTTTGGGATTTGGCGCGTATGTGCTTCCGTTTTCATTGTTGCTTGTCTGCGGCACGATTTTGTTTGCACGCGGCAAACCAGTTGCGGGCCGTGTTGTCACAGCAATGCTGGTGCCTGTAATGGTTGGCGTGCTGGCACATCTGCTTTTTGCAGACGTGACGCTTGATGAACATTTATTATCAACACTTTATAAAACGGGTAAGACATGGCAATCCGGAGGCGTCATTGCCGGCGGTATTGGCGCCCTGATGTCTGCAGCATTATCGAATATTGGCGCCCTGATTATAGCATTTATCCTGTTTACTTACCTGTTGCTGCGGCTTATCAATATCAAGCTCAAAACAATTCTTGAATTTTTCATCGGCGTTCATGAAAAAGCAGAGCTGCGCCGTGAGCCGGTTGATTTTTATGACGAGGCTTTTAACGAAGAAGAGGTTCAGGAACGCGAGGCTGTTGCACCGCTGCCACCGAAGCGTCAAAAGCCTGCGCGCATGGAAGCGGAGAGAAAAAAGGAAAAGCATTCGCACAGACGTAGCGAAATTGATCTTCCGTTGGAGGCTGAGTCTCCTGTGGTGGGAAAACAGGACGGCCAGACTGCTGCGCCGGATTTGGCGACCAAAGCAGAGACGGAAGCCGTTTCTGATAAGGACGTACCCCTTCCGCTTGAAGAAGCGTTTGCTGTGGAAAATAGTAGTACGTCCGCAATTGATGTTTCTTATGAAGATCCAAAGTATGAACCGCCGCGCGAGCTTGAGGATGCCTGTGATGATGAGGCGCCTTTTGATCTGGAACCGGAACCTGTGCAAATACAGGATGAACAGGAAGCAACGGAAGATATGGCGGTTACGACGGCGGCTGTGGAGGAAATTCCGACGCAGAGCATTCCTCTGGAGCCTTTGCTTACGGGAACCGATCCTGTCGTCGTAGATACCCATCAGTTGTCGGAAGATGCCCACCTGGACGAAGAAGCACTTGCCCGAGCACAGGCGACGGCAAAGCGCGAATATGATTTTCCGCCCATTTCACTCCTGCATGAGGACGATTTTGTCCCAGCGGATGATGTGACGGAGGAGTTGCGCGTCCGTTCGCACAAACTTGCCGACACGCTTTCAAGTTTTGGCGTTGAGGCACAGATTATCAATGTGATTCGCGGACCATCGATCACCCGTTATGAGATCTTGTTGGACCGCGGCGTAAAATTCTCCCGATTGACGGCTTTGCAGGACGACATTGCGCTTGCTCTTGGTGCGTCCGGCGTACGCATTGCGGCAATACCGGATAAATCTGCTGTCGGAATTGAGGTGCCGAATAAGGTTGTGCAGACGGTATTCCTGCGTGATGTTTTGACATCGCGTACCATGGCCGATAATAAGTCAAAACTTGCCTTTGCGCTTGGCAAGGATATTACAGGTACCAGCATTGTCGGCGATATTGGAAAAATGCCGCACATGCTGATTGCTGGTACGACTGGTTCCGGTAAATCCGTATGCATTAATTCCATTATCATCAGCCTTCTCTACCGGGCATCGCCAAGCGAGGTCAAGCTTATTATGATTGATCCCAAAATGGTGGAGCTTGGCAACTATAACGGGATTCCTCATCTTTTGGTCCCGGTCGTGACGGACTATAAAAAGGCCGCCGGTGCGTTGAATTGGGCTGTAGTGGAAATGGAACGACGCTACAAGCTTATGTTTGAGTATGGTGCGCGGGACCTGGACTCTTTTAATAAGGCTGCTGTGGGGAAAGGGGAAGATCCGTTGCCGCGCATTGTGATCATCATCGATGAGCTTGCAGACCTTATGATGATGGCGGCCAAGGAAATTGAGGAAAGTATCTGCCGCATCGCTCAGAAAGCGCGTGCTGCCGGTATGCATTTGATTATTGCGACACAGCGTCCGTCTGCCGACGTGTTGACGGGATTGATGAAATCAAATATTCCTTCGCGCATTGCCTTCGCCGTTGCGTCACAAATGGAGTCTCGAATTATTCTGGACACCGGCGGCGCAGAGAAACTGATTGGCAAGGGCGACATGCTTTTCAATCCGCTTGGTATGCCAAAACCAATGCGTGTACAGGGCTGTTATCTCTCTTCAAACGAAGTGGAGGCTGTAACAGAATATGTTAAGCGTTCCGGTACGGCGGAATATTCCAGTGAGATCCTGGAACATATGGAACGCAGCGCTTCTTCGGATTCCGCAGGATATCATGAGGAGGAAGAAGAGGATGAAAAGTTATATGAAGCTGTGGATGTGGTCATGCAGACGGGACAGGCTTCGGCCTCTATGCTGCAACGAAAACTGAAGCTGGGTTATGCGCGTGCCGCGCGCATTATTGACCAGATGGAGAGCCGTGGTATCATCGGACCGTTTGACGGTGCAAAACCGCGTCAGCTTCTCATCTCAAAATCCGATTGGCAGGAAATGAAGTCACGGCGTTCATACTGATGGAATAGCGTCACCTTTTGCTATACTGGCATGAAATAAAAATCCCCCGGCCAGGGCCGGGGGATTTTTACGGTATCAGCATCAGATTGTAACGCGGTAGAGCACCCAGTCGTTTTTTTCCAGACGCTCACAAATGGAGAATCCGGCGGATTCGAGCTGGTCAGCTACTTCGGCAGCGCGCTGCCCGATAATACCGGAGGTCAAAAGCATACCTCCCGGCTTCAGGCAGCGGTGGAAGAGCGGACGCATAGCGATGATCACATCTGCAACAATGTTTGCACTAATCAAATCATATGGTTCTGCGGCAATTGTGTCGGCCAGTACCGTATCTGCGATGGCATTGCCACAGAATGTGCGATAGGCATTTTCCAAAAATCCGTTACGCAAGAGATTTTCGCGCGTAGTGGCAATACAGTTTTCATCGATATCTACGCATGTTACATGCCCTGCGCCCAAAAGCAATGCCGCAACAGATAAAATGCCGCTGCCACATCCCATGTCAAGCACGCGATCTCCGGGTCTAACCAGGTTTTCTAACGATTCAAGGCAGAGCCTCGTCGTTTCATGGGAACCCGTTCCAAACGAAGACGATGGATCAATTTCCAAGACAATGCGATTGTCACCGGCCTCGTACGCTTCCCACGACGGTTTCACGACAAGCCTTTCTCCGACAGGGAAAGGCTTAAAGTATTTTTTATAGGCATTTGCCCAGTCTTCATCGTGTAGCCCCTTAAAAGTTACTGCTAATTCGCCAAACTTTTTTGAAACATCAAGGGCGCGAAGTTCGTCTAATTTCTTGAGAACGTCGCGGATAAGAATACGGCCCTGCGCATTGTCTGCAGGATAGATTTTAACGGTAGTGGGAGCTTCACGCAATTTCATGAGATTTTCATCTACATAATCCCAGTGCGGCGTGACAGTTTCCAGAAACTCGTTAAAGTCCTGACTGTCTTCAATTGTAAAACCGTTCACACCCAGGTCTTCAAGGATTGACACCAGCATGTCGATTCCCTCGGTAGTTGTCTCGATAGATACTTCAATAAAATCCATACTCTCCTCCGGCTGCTAAAAAATGTATACGTCAAGCATATTTTTCTTTATTATACCATTTACGTTATCAGATCACAAGCAAAAGTATATCGTAGAAAATTTCCCGCAAACGCTGGACAAATTACATAAAATTTGGTAAACTAATTTCTGGTGTGCTTATTTGTCGCATTTTGTGGACGGAGTTGCGATCTTATGCCGAAGTTTTTTGTGGATCCTCAAGAGATAACAAATCGTTTTATCGTCTTAACTGGTGAAAACGCTGCGCATATTACGAAAACGTTGCGAATGCGTCAGGGCGATGCTATAACTATTTGTGACGGGAAGAATATGGATTATGTATGCCGTATTGTTTCGGCGTCATCCGGGGCCGTAGAGGCGGAGATTTTATCATCTGTTTGCTGTTCGGCAGAGCCACGTCTTGCCTTGACACTGTATATGGCGCTTCCCAAGTCGGACAAGTTGGAACTTGTCGTACAAAAAGCTGTGGAACTGGGTGCAGCGCAGATTAAGGTTTTCCGAAGCGCTTATTGCGTACCTGACCCAGATCCCCGGGCTTTTGAAAAACGGCTGGCGCGCTTGCAAAAGATTGCAAGAGAAGCTGCCGGACAATCTTTGCGTGGCCATGTGCCAATGGTGGGAGGCCTGCTTTCTTTTGCGGAAATGCTACGGAGTGCGTCAATGGACGAACGTTCGCTTTTTTTCTATGAGCGGGGCGGTGCGCCGCTAAAAGATCTTTTGGATCAAAAAGAATACAAGTCGATATCGGTAGTTATTGGGCCAGAAGGCGGCTTTTCCAAGGAGGAGCATCGCCTGGCGTGTGACGCGGGCCTTGAAACAGCTTTTCTGGGCGCACGTATCCTGCGTTGTGAAACTGCGGCAATTTGTGCCATATCCGCTGTGATGTTTCATGCGGGCGAATTTGCGTAAGGCCTAAAGTATCGGATGAAAGGTATGTGTTGAAAATTGGGCAAGCAAAACGAGACGAATTCAAGAAATGATTTTATTACAAATAAAATTATAGTCGTTTTTATCCTTGCATTCGCCATGTCTGTGGCGTTGATGCTGATCAGCCGTGGTCTGGATAATGTAGACACTTTTATTGGTACGTATTATACCGTTTACATATTGGGCTTTGCAGGAGTTGTAGGCGTAACGCTTGGAATTATAAAAGAAATCCTGGATTATCGGCATAAACGTGATATGTCCCGAAAAATTATAACAGGACATGGGATTGCCATCTGTTCTGCAGTTGTCGCTATATCTTCATTTTTGATTTTATTCGGCGGTTATTCAAATTCAATTCGATTTCTTTATGTAGCTATCCCTTCACTCGCAGTGCTTTATTTGATCTATATGATTTATCAGCGCGAATTCTGTACGCTGGCAACCTTTGGCGTGATTATTGCACTTTATTTCTGGCGTTTTGCGCAGTTTTATAAAGGTTCTGTTCGGTTTATAGCGGCACAGTGTGTGCTGTTATTGCTCTGTTTATGTGCAGGATCGCTCTTGGCTTTGCTAAAACGGGGTGATGGTGTTTTAATCGTTAGTGGCCGGAAGCTCCGTTTGCTTGAAACGGATGCAGAATATGGGGCGTCTTACCTGTTTGTGGCATTGCTTGCCATGATACTTGTGGCAGCGTTTTTTGTGCCGAATGCGGCAATGATTTATCTGGCATTTACCACGCTTGCAGTTGTCTTTATTATGGCAGTCTATTATGCTGTTCGGATGATGTGAGGGAACGTGGGTTTATCATCCGTTGCTTGCCGCTCCGCCGGCGGTTTTGAAAAGGAAGGCGGGCTTTTAAAAGCCCGCCTTGTTTTTAGTATTTGAGAAAGGAGATCATGCATGGGGAGAAATGCACTTGTTGCACAGTCTGGCGGGCCGTCACCGGTTATTAACGCTTCGCTTTTAGGCGTAATTGACGCTTGCCGCGCTTATCCAGATAAAATCGATACCTTATATGCCGCTTATCATGGTATTGAGGGCGTGCTGCTTGAAGAGCTGATCGATCTTTATGCACAGCCAAAGGATGAAGTTGCCCGCCTAAAATATACGCCTGCCTCCGGCGCAGTCGGGACCTGCCGCTATAAACTGTCGGATACCGAAAGCGCGGATTTTGCCCGCATCATTGAGGTGTGCCGCGCACATGATATCGGCTATTTTTTCTACATCGGCGGGAATGATTCCATGGACACAGCAAAGAAGGTCAGTGATTTAGCCCAGAAACAGGGGTATGATCTGGTCGTGACCGGAGTTCCCAAAACGATTGATAACGACGTGGGCGACGCATCCTTTCAATTAATTGATCATACGCCGGGCTATGGGAGCTGCGCACGTTACTGGGCGCTTTTAATGCAGAATGCGGACGAGGAAAACCGTGCGATTTCCGGAAGCGAATGTGTGTCGGTCTATCAGGCGATGGGCCGCACGACGGGCTATATTACCGCAGCATCGCGGCTTGGAGATCCGGGACGCCGGTCTCCACTTTTACTGTTCTTTTCCGAAATGCATGAGACGCTGGAAAGCGTGGCGGAAGCGGTGAATGAACGGCTGCGTACGGCTGGACGTTGTATTGTTGTCGTTAATGAGGGCCTGGACGTAGGAGATATCGATGCAAAACGTGATGGCTTCGGTCATATTGAATATGGCGCTTCCGGCATCAGCGCCATGCAGGCCGTAGTTAACTACTTGAATACGCACAAGCTCGCTGCGCGTGGCCAAGCAACGGGACAACTTCCCGGTACGATCCAGCGCGGCGTATCGCTCATGGCTTCGACAGTAGATATTGAGGAGGCTTATGAACATGGCCGCAATGCCGTGTGCATTGCGATACGCGATGGAACGGGCTATATGTCTACAGTTCTGCGGCACAATTTTGAGACGTATAAGCCGTATTATGATAAAGTGAAATTAGAATTGATTGCCAATTCGGAACGCCATTTTCCACGGGCCTGGATCACACCGGATGGCCATGATGTTACGGATGATTTCGTGCGCTATGCACGTCCGTTGCTTGGAGAAGAGAATCCCCCTATTCCCATGGAAGGCGGCTTGCAGCGCTTTGCACGGTTAAGCATCCATTTTATTGATAAAAAATTGCCGGCTTACCGGCCAGCGGGGTTTTAATCATGGAGGAGCGTTTTTCGCGCACGGCGATGCTTTTGGGGCTTGATGCGGTGGAGGAACTTCAAAAATCGCATGTGGCAATCGTAGGGCTTGGCGGCGTGGGGAGCTATGCTGCGGAGGCAATTGCACGCGCCGGCGTCGGAGAACTCACACTGGTGGATTGCGACATGGTGTCTGTGACAAATATCAATCGACAGCTTTGCGCCTTGACATCTACCGTAGGACTGCCCAAAGCGGAGGTGACGGCGCGCCGCGTTGCGGATATCAACCCCAATGCGGTCGTTCATTCACTTGCGCTGTTTTATGAGCCGGAAACCCGTGAAATGTTCTTTTCCACAAGGTTTGATTATATCATTGATGCCATTGACACAGTGTCGGCAAAGACCGACCTGATTTGCACGGCAATTGCACGAGGCATTCCTATTGTTTCCGCACTTGGGACAGGGAACAAACTCTATCCGGAGCGCCTGCAATTTGCTGATATTTACAAAACGTCTGTTTGTCCGCTGGCTCGCGCCATGCGGCGTGAACTCCGTAAACGAGGCGTTGCCGCGCATACAGTTTTATATAGCACTGAAGAACCGCGCGGAGCAACAGAAAATGAAAACGGTCGGAATTACCCAGGTAGCATTTCCTGGGTCCCCGGTTGTGCAGGTTTGATGCTTGCCGGTTTTGTGATCAGATCGCTCAGCGGGCTTCCGGATTGAAGTCCGAAGAATTATAGAGATTCGCGGCAGCTGCCGTACCGTGCAGAACGATTTCGCGTGCTGCTGCAACGCTGCGGCGAATGGCGTCTGTTACGGCACGGCCGTCGGCCTGATCGAATGTGCCGAGGACCCAGGCAGGCATGTCATAATCTGCGCGCGGCGGCATACCAACGCCGATTTTGACGCGTGGGAACGCATCTGATCCGTGCTGGTAGATAATGCTTTTCAAACCGTTGTGGCCGCCATCGCTGCCCTTGGCCCGTACACGAATGCGTCCGGGCGCGAGGCTGATATCATCGTGCAGAACAATGAGACGCTCAATAGGAACCTTGTACCAGGAAAGTGCCTCGCGCGTTGCTTCACCGCTGAGATTCATAAAGGTCTGTGGTTTCATAAGCACTACGCGTTGCCCATCAATTGTTCCCTCACCACAGAGTGCTTTGAAACGTGAGCGGTTGACCGTAATTCCAAGCTCCTGAGCCAAAAGATCCAGCGCAAGGAATCCGACGTTGTGACGAGTGCCGTCATACTTTGCGCCGGGGTTGCCGAGACCTGCGATGACCCACTGTATGCCACCGGATGCTTCGGCCTTGTGACTTTGAAATAACTTTATCATAAAAATCCCCCAAATTTAATCGAATCCACACCGTATTGTACCACAGCAGGATGTAAAAAGAAAGATAGAGGTGTCCTATTATGAGAATGCGCAAAAAGAAGAACCTTGTACCGCGCCTGGAACGTTGCGAGGATGTGACAATACAGAATCCTGCGGAGCTGCGCGGCGCGTGGCGGACGCTGCAACCGGATGCCCGTAAAATTTGTTTGGAAATCGGCTGTGGTAAGGGACGGTTTATCACCACGCTGGCCGCGCAGAACCCGGATATTTTATATGTAGCGCTGGAACGGGAGAAGGGTGCTATTGTAATGGCGATGGAGAAAGTAAAGGCGCAGGAACTTACGAACGTTCGCTTTATCATCGGCGACGCAGCTGAGTTGTGCGATTACTTCGCCGACGGAGAGATCGACGATATCTATGTAAATTTCTGCGATCCCTGGACAAAGCGCCACCGTGAAAAGCGGCGTTTGACGCATCGGAATTTTTTAGCGCTCTATCGTCGAATTATGAAGCCGGATGGACATTTTTATTTTAAGACAGACAACGTGGAACTGTTTGACTTTTCGGAAGCCGAGCTGCCGGACTTCGGCATGGAGCTTTTGACGGTTACGCGAGATCTTCATGCAACGGGGATTCCCAACATTATGACGGAGTATGAGGAGCGTTTTTCTTCACAAGGAGTTAAAATCAATTATATTGAGGCAGTTTTTAAACAGTAAAGAGAATATGTGCCGACAATGGATCAGAAAAGTGGAGTGTTCATGAAGATTGAGCTTTTAGAGGTTGCGAAGGAACAAAAGGAAATATTACGAAATCTTCTGGAAAAGTATGATTATGAATTTTCGCAGTACGATATGCGGGATGTCAATGACTTAGGTTTGTATGGCTACGACTGGCTCGACTGCTATTGGACAGAAGAAAACCGCTGGCCGTTTTTTATCAGGGCAGATGGCAGGCTGGCCGGATTTGTGATGATAAACGATTATCCGGAGACGGGAGAGCCGTGCGACTACTGCTTATCAGAGTTTTTTGTGCTGTATAAATATCGCCGTATGGGCGTTGGAAGCTATGCGGCGAAAGCGGCATTCGATAAATTTCATGGCCGCTGGCAATTAAAATTACATCCGAAAAATCTACCGTCGGTCTCTTTCTGGGAAAAGACAATTTCGGCGTATACAAAGGGCCTGTATCGTCTGGTCCTTGCATACCCGGGCACGGAGTATGACGACGGTACGCCTGGCAACGTTTATTTCTTTGAAAATGAATGAAAGCCTGGACGCGGACTGTGTCCAGGCTTTTTATGGAAAATTTTGTAGTAATACTTGATGTAATTGGAGAAATCATATCAATAAAGAAAAGAAATCAAAGTCGATATGCTTGCCTATCAGTTTGGCGGCAACTCTGCCGAGCAGCTGGATAATGGAAAGGTATCGAATACCCGTAACAGTAAAATGAAGCGTTTTTCCTTGCGCTGGAACTGGGATTAATAAAAGACAACCGGGATCGGTTGATATCCCGGTTGTCTTTTATCACGCTATGCCATAAATTGTGTAAAATTCATCCCGCGTTATGGAATACAACATATCATCCAGAATAGCGCCGTCATAACGCAAAAAGGCGCGGCGCAGCGTGCCTTCGTAATGAAAACCACACTTTTCGATTACCCGGCGTGAACGGTTGTTAAATGGAAAGTGATAGACAGAGACAAGCTCAAGATTCATCTGATCGAACGCAAAACGTAATGCTCCCTGAGCAGCTTCTGTCATATATCCCAATCCCCAGAACGGCTCATCCAAAACATACCCGAGCATCCTGGTGACTGATTGCAGCGTCGCATCGCGCTTTTCGTCAGGATGCAGGCCAAGAGAACCAATTGCACGTCCCGAATCTTTTAATGTTATGGCGCAGAGCTCGTCCGACTGTTTGCAGAAGCTCTGTAAAATTTTTCTGCTTTCTTCAAGATTACTGACAGGACGCCAACCCGCAGCAGGACCAACATGAGGATTTTGCTCCAATTGGAAGAACTCGTTCAGATCAGATAACTGCCAGGGACGCATTCTAAGCCGTTCCGTTTCAAATGACAGCACGAGTATTTACTCCTTTCGTAAAAAGAAGCCGCGCGCTGAAATTGGCGCGCGGTAAACTCTTAAAATTACAGTTTAGTCTTGCGGGAAGAACTCAGCGTAAATTGCATTCATGGCGGAACGGAAATCATACTCATCGACGCCAATAATGATGTTCAGTTCGCTTGACCCCTGATCAATCATGCGGATGTTGATATTTGCACGGGCGATGGAACTAAAGATGCGCGCCGCCATACCTTTTGCGCGAACCATGCCGCGGCCGACGACGGCTATGAGCGCAAGACCGGAAATTAACTCTACTTCGTCAGCGTCTACCGCCTTACCGATTTCGCGGGCAATTGTTTCGCCCTGTCCGGCAAGCGCCTCCGTTTGGATAATAAAGCCCATCGTATCGATGCCGGAAGGCAGATGCTCAAACGAAACATGGTGTTTCTCGAGAACGGAAAGCGCGCGCCGTGTGAAACCGACCTCTTTATTCATACCATCCTTTTCGATATGAATAATGGAGAAACCGCGCTTTCCGGCAATACCTGTGATGGGAGAAGAAGAAGCTGCACGGGTGTTATTAATGATGAGCGTGCCGGGATGTTCCGGCTCGTTCGTGTTGCGAATATTAATTGGAATGTTTGCGGCTTTTACGGGAAGCACCGCGTCCTCATGCAGAACGCTTGCACCCATATAGGCCAGTTCACGCAACTCGCGAAATGTTACGACATCAATGGAACGGGGATGGTCGACAATGCGGGGATTGGCAACCAGAAAACCGGAAACGTCCGTCCAGTTCTCATAAATATCTGCACGTACGCCGCGCGCGACGATAGAGCCGGTAATGTCGGATCCGCCGCGTGAGAACGTTTTCACAGAACCGTCAACTGCGCGGCCATAGAAGCCCGGTATTACAGCGCGGTCGTATTTTTTTGTCAATTCATAAAAGGCTTCATAAGTACGCTCGTCGTCAACTTCGCCGGATGCTGTGAAAAAGATCAGTTCAGCCGCATCGACAAAGGGAAAATCAAGGAGTGAAGCCAATACCATACCGCTCAGGTATTCGCCGCGTGACGCCGCATAGTCTACGCTCGCGCCGTCTAAAATGTTGCGGCGTATGGCGGTAAATTCAGCGGACAAATCGAGCGTCAGACCAAGATCTGTTATAATGGAATTAAACCGCTTTTCAATGCGGGAGAAGACTTCGTCGAATCCATCGCCTTTTGTTGCCGCATCATGGCACGCATAGAGAAGATCCGTCACTTTTGTATCATTATCATAGCGCTTTCCGGGCGCGGAGGGCACTATGTAACGGCGTTCTTCTTCTGCACGGACAATCGCCGCTACCTTTTGAAACTGGTTTGCATCCGAGAGGGAACTGCCGCCGAATTTTAAAACTTTTAAGGACATATCCATACTCCTAACATACAGTCATCGGGGCGGCGCATAATGCGTCACCACTATATTATATTGAGGTATGCGACAGAATTCAACAGTCAAAACAGCCAGATTCATTACCCGCCAAATGAATTGCTTGTACGAGTTTATAAAAGCGGGGGACACTTGACTTCTTTTTGCGCGAAATATATAATAAAAAGACTACTTTTGGAGGACAGAATATGCGGAAACAGGATGCTGCCACGTTGAAATTGTTTGTCTCAGGCTTGGAGAGCCGATGGCGGGAAAATCGTGATTATTTTAACGGCATACAGTTTGTTCTCAGTTCCGGTCGGAAGCGCTTTGAAGGACGCGTCACACGTGCGGACGGAGATCTGCTGCGTGTTTCATTTGGCGGTCAGAAGCAGGAGCTTGACTTTGCCGATTTTACTACGTTCTACGTGGCACAGGCCTTGCATTATGACACTGCGGTGCTTGAATATTTGGAACGCGGCGCAACCATTATTG
Organism: uncultured Eubacteriales bacterium; assembly: GCA_900551265.1. Taxonomy (GTDB): domain Bacteria; phylum Bacillota; class Clostridia; order Oscillospirales; family QAMX01; genus Allobutyricicoccus; species Allobutyricicoccus pentlandensis. Next base: position 12,955 of record URVL01000029.1, read on the forward strand.
TGGAGGCAGATGAACGCGGCGTGCGTACGCGTCAAACTGATACTAAGCGGACAGAAGAAATCGTTTCAAGCGCCGTTTTGCCGGATCGAGATTATCTCATTCGACCCAATGAGGCTCCGGCACTTTTAAAGGCGATAGGCATTTTATCGCCAAACGGTAAAATCCGTAACAATATGATTCGCAAATACAATCAGATCGATCATTTTGTTGAACTTGTGCGTCCCATGCTGGAGGCTGATGATTCGGAAACCATTACAGTACTTGACTGCGGATGTGGAAAGTCGTATTTGAGCTTTGTACTGAATTATTTTATCCGTGAAGTGCTGCACCGCCGCTGCCATGTCACAGGCGTTGATATTTCACAGGGGGTTATTGACGCCAGCCGTCGTACGGCAGAACAACTGGGTTATGCCAATATGGATTTTGTATGCGCCGATTTACGTAATTATCGCGCGGAACATCCATCCATGGTGATCTCCCTGCATGCTTGCGACACCGCTACAGATATGGCAATAGGACTTGCCGTCCGCTCTGGCGCTAAGAATATCGCGTGCGTGCCTTGTTGTCATCGCGAACTTTTGGATCAGCTAAAATTTCCGGGTCTGGAACCAATTATGCGCCATGGTGTTTTTGCTGCGCGGTTCAATGATCTGTTTACTGACGGCCTGCGCGTTTTAAAGCTGGAGAGCATGGGATACCGGACAAGTGTGGTTGAATATATTTCTCCGCTTGATACCCCGAAAAATCTATTGATCCTTGCACACAAAATAGCGGATGGAAACGCGGATGCGGCGCGTGAATATAATGGACTGCTCAGCAGTCTTGGAATTTACCCGGCAATTGAGCGGGAATGTATGCCGGATGAGGCGTAAGCAGAAAAACGTTTCTTGATGTCAAAAAAGCGTGCCCCGCATATGATGGTGATGAAGATTTCTTCAAATCGATTCTAGCGGGAGGAAATGATATGCCTGAAAGGCTGACACCCGGCCCAGTACGCGGAAATCCCTGCGTAAAAGAGGCTGTTTGCGTACACACGAGAAAAGTTTACGACTCCTGTCGTGACAAAGAATGTATCCAGGATATGCGCGTTTACTTGACGACGACTTCCCAGGCGATATTGGAAAGCGCAACAAATGTCCGGCCCGGTTCGGCGCAACTCATATGGGTTTATGTGGATGTGGACGCTGTACCTTTCAATAAGGGCTTTTATACGGTGGATGCGGTATATTTTTACCGTATTACGGCGGAGGCCTATACGGGCGTTGGCAAGCCGACCATGATCGAAGGCGTTTCGTCCTATTCCAAGCGTGTGATCCTTTACGGAAGCGAAGGCTCCATGCGTACCTTTTTATCTACTTATAACCCTGAACCCGCCGATACGAGTGAACCTGAGAATTTTACAATGCCAATTGGCGTTGTGGAGACGGTTGAACCGATTTTACTCTCCGTCAAGGCCCTTGACAATTCTCAGATGCCCGGATGCCCAATTTGTGAGCTTGGCGACGTCCCCGAAGCGGTCGCTGCCGCTTTTGACGCTCCGCTGGTCCTTGATGCAACCAGCCGTACGCTCTATGTGACAATTGGGCAGTTCAGCGTCGTAAAGTTGGAACGCGAGGTTCAGCTCCTCATGCCGGTCTATGACAACTGCATTCCGGATAAACAGTGCGAGGCTTCTTCTGAGGACCCATGCGAAGTGTTTGAACGCTATCGCTTCCCCGTAGAAGAATTTACGCCGCCGGATCTTGACCGCTGTAACAGAGACTGCTAAACGATTGCCGCCGGCGAATGCTCGCCGGCGGCAAATCATACATAAAAGTCAGAATCCATACATACTGGAAACAATGTGTTCCGAAGCCATGCATCTAGTTTTGTTCGATGCGCGCAATAATTTGACGCGCGATCTGCGCATATGCCTGAGTGCCTTCAAAGCTGTCGCCGGCAAAGTCCGCAATTGACGCACCGTGTAAGGACGCGTCTGCAAATTTCACACTTCGGCGGATGGGAGGTTCAAAAACAGGATAATTTTCACGGATTTTCTGCATGATGTCACGACTATGCCGTGTACGCTCATCTACCATAGTAATAACGGTTCCCAGCATTTCCAATTTTGTATTATAGCGGCGTACCGCAGCTATGGTGTTTGAAATCATCTCAAGGCCTTTATACGCTAAGTAAGTAGGTTCGACGGGTATGAGAACAAAATCAGAGGCCATTAGACTGTTTACAGTGAAGATACCGAGCGACGGCATGTTGTCGATTAGCACAACGTCGTAAAACTCGCTGACCTTTTCAAGCTGTTCCTTTAATATATATTCACGGCTGAAGGCTGAGGAGATCTCAATTTCTGCAGAGGCTAAGTCAATAGAGGCGGGAAGCAAGTCTAAAAAAGTGTGCTGCCCTGTGCACATCATCTCCGCAGGCGCAGCACGGCGCGTCATAAGGTGATAGGTATTACGATCAAAGCTGGCAGGATCGTACCCCATATAAATAGTAAGCGACGCCTGCGGATCAAGGTCAACCAGGAGTACACGGCGGTTAAGGTCAGCCAGTGCCGCACCAACATTGAGCGTTGTGGTCGTCTTACCGACGCCGCCTTTGTTATTTGCAACAGAAATGACAGTCATTGTGAAAAACCTCCGACGGTTAAAAAACAATAAAGTGAAAATGAAAAATTGCATCCTCTGAGACAGGAAATGGTCTGGCACAACCCTATTACAAGAAAAAGAAATAATGACAGGATGACACATAATTCCTTTTTATTATACAACTTTTTTTGATATTTGACAAGCATGACACCATAAAAAGCGGGAGGTTTTTATGTTCCTAATTCTGGTATCCGCACAGTACGACACCTGCGGTAGAGCAATGCCATATCCACATATTTCATCCTATTACTGCATGGCGTTTTCGGCAGTGGGCGCCGTTCCTGTGCTTGCCTCTTGCGCATCGGCGGAATTGCTGGCGGCACAAACGGATGCATTACTTTTGACCGGTGGCGGAGATCTCACCTCTGCCTATTATACTTATCATGTACCCCCAACCTGCATTTATTCTTCCGACAGAGCTCGTGACGACTATGAAGCGGAACTTCTGCGAGCATTTTTGAAAGCAAAAAAACCGGTATTTGGAATCTGCCGGGGCATGCAGCTGATCAACGTCATACTTGGCGGCACGCTGTGGGAGGATATGGAAACAGAGCTTACAAACAGTACTCACAAGGATGGACAGTTGCACATGGTTACGTTTAACCGGGATTCATGGCTTTGCGAGCTGTTTGGAGAAAGCGCTACAGTTAACAGTTATCATCACCAGGCCTGCCGGCAGCTTGCGCCTGGTCTTGTGGAAGCTGCCCGCACGTCGGACGGGGTGATAGAAGCATTTCAACACGAGTGCTTGCCCATTTATGGCGTTCAGTGGCACCCGGAGCGCATGTTTGTACCGAATGAGCGCAACGACGCGGATATGTGCCGGCTTTTTGAGTTTTGGCATATGCAAGCAAGGAGCGGAAGATAAACAAAAGTAGAGAAAATTTTTCTCGGCGGCTTTACAAATAAGAAACAATGTGATATAATATAAAAAATTATATGAATGCGATGAATGAGACAAGTAGTGCAGCAACGGCTTTTGCAGAGAGCGTCCGGTGGGTGTAAGGACGTAGAGTATGGTGCATGAATACGCTCTGGAGCAGCGGCCTGAATTGACAGTAGGGTACGAAGGGTGCGCCCGGTATAGCGCAGGGAGTGTGTTGGCACTCCGTAAGGGGTACGCTGTGAGGCGTATCCGAACCAGAGGTGGTACCGCGGTTAATAAACGCCCTCTGCAGCAACGCTGTGGAGGGCGTTTCATCGTGTTTCAAATGAATTTTTTCCGCAAGAATGTGGAGAAACGGATAACGAATGATAAACATCAGATAAAAGGAGACAAACAACCATGGGTATTTATGAGGAACTGGTTGCACGTGGACTGATTGCACAAGTGACAAATGAGCCGGAAATTCGGGAAATGATTAATAACGGTAAGGCAACTTTTTATATCGGCTTTGACTGTACGGCGGACAGTTTGACGGCTGGACATTTTATGGCTTTGACTTTGATGAAGCGTCTACAAATGGCCGGTAACCGTCCGATTGCGTTAATTGGCGGCGGTACAACGATGATCGGCGATCCATCTGGCCGTACTGATATGCGAAAGATGCTGACAAAGGAAGATATTAATCATAACGCGGAGTGCTTCAAACGCCAGATGGAACGTTTTATCGACTTTGGCGAAGGTAAAGCAATGATGCTGAATAATGCCGACTGGCTTTTGAAACTTAATTATATTGAGCTTCTGCGTGAAGTAGGCTCGTGTTTCTCTGTCAACAACATGTTGCGTGCGGAGTGTTACCGCCAGCGCATGGAAAAGGGACTTTCCTTTCTTGAATTCAACTATATGATTATGCAGTCCTACGATTTTTATTTTCTTTTCCAGCATTACGGCTGTAATATGCAGTTTGGCGGAGACGACCAGTGGTCAAATATGTTGGGCGGTACGGAGCTGATACGCCGTAAACTGGGTAAGGACGCGCACGCTATGACGATTACCCTTTTGACGGACTCTCAGGGAAATAAAATGGGAAAAACGGCAGGCAATGCCGTTTGGCTCGATCCGAATAAGACCAGCCCGTTTGATTTTTATCAGTACTGGCGTAATGTGGATGACGCAGATGTACTTAAATGTATCCGTATGCTTACCTTCCTGCCGCTTGAGCAGATTGAAGATATGGCCGGATGGGAGGGCAGCGAGCTGAATCGTGCCAAGGAAATCCTGGCCTATGAGCTAACCAAGCTTGTCCATGGCGAGGCGGAGGCGGAAAAAGCGCAGACTACTGCCAGAGGTCTGTTTGCAGGCTCTGGTTCTACAGAAAATATGCCTTGTACGGTTTTGTGTAATGATGACTTTGCGGATGGAGAGATCGACGTAGTGACGTTGCTTGTCAAGTGTGGTCTTGCACCGTCAAAGGGTGAGGCACGACGTTTGATTCAGCAGGGCGGTGTTAGCGTTTGTGGCGAGAAGGTGACGGATATCGGCAAAAAGTTTGTCTGCGGTGACTGCTGCGGCGAAGGTATCGTGATTCGTAAGGGTAAAAAGGTCTATCATAAGGCTGTACTCGCAGAGTAATGACATGTTTTTGAACACAGTGCAGTGTATTGGGCTGCACTGTGTTTTTTATAAAAGAAACGGAGGGTGAAAAACTTGTCGGGTTGTGATATGTTGGTCAATCTCTACACGCTGCCGGCGCAGCTTGAGCCGGCGAACGGTCTGCTCATGAAACGTGCCTGGGCGGGAGATATGGAGACTGTTCTCTCTTTTGTGAGAGAACAGTTTAGTACATGTTGGGCGTACGAGGTGCAAAAGGCTCTCCTGCAATTACCTAGCACCTGCTTCCTGGCGACAAAGGACGGTAAACTTGTAGGATTTGCATGTTATGACGCTACGGCGCGCGGCTATTTCGGACCGATTGGCGTCCTGGAATCCGAACGCGGACAGAATATTGGCAAAACGTTGTTGCTTCATACCTTATACGCCATGAAAGCGGCGGGATATGGCTATGGAATTATCGGATGGGTAGATGACGCCCGCGTTTTTTATGAGAAAACCGTCGGCGCCATCAGCATCCCGGGAGGTGATCCTGATCACAGCGTATATTGGAACAGGATTGCTTTGAAATAGAAATCATAATCTGAAATTGCCTTTTTTAAAACTGACGGTTTTAGATAAGAGAAAGCTACGCAATAAACCTTCAAAAAAGTTTTTTT
>URVL01000030.1 GCA_900551265.1 uncultured Eubacteriales bacterium
ACCGGTGCTACAATTGTGTTAAAACAGTCAATATATGACCCATAAAATACGTTAGTCGACCACTAATAAAAATCTAAAAAAAAAGTTTTTATTTGGGGGGCGCGGCTCCGCCGCGTCCCGCCTCTCCTTATCAATGGTCTCAAATCCCGCTCATGGCGGGATTTTGGCCTGTTCGTTACGCAGACAGCGGCTTCCTTTTTACGCCGGAAAGTATGACGGCTTTTCCTATGGCTTGGGGAAAGCCTTGAGAGGCAAATGATACCGGCACAATTGCTGGGCGGGATGCAGTGTCTCTGCATTCTGTATCAATTTTTTGAAAATCTGAAATCCCGCCGCAAGCGGGATTTTTCAGGAGGATAATCCATGGCGGATAAACGAGACTATTATGAAATATTAGGCGTCGAACGTTCCGCGACCGAGGATGCCATTAAAAAGGCATACCGTGGGCTTGCCAAACAATATCATCCCGACCTGCACCCCGGCGATAAAGAGGCCGAAACAAAGTTTAAAGAAATTAATGAGGCTTATGAGGTGCTTTCCGACGCCGATAAACGTGCAAAATATGACCGCTTTGGTTTTGCCGGTGTTGATCCAAACTATGCGGCAAATGAGGGTGGATTCAACAGCGGAGGCTTCGGCGGCTTTGGAGGTGGATTCCAGGACTTCGATCTGGGCAGCATTTTCGACAGCTTCTTTGGCGGCGGGGCGGCAAGTCAGTCCGCGCGCCGCAATGCGCCGCAGAAGGGTGACAATCTCCGCGCCAATCTTGTACTTACGTTTGAAGAAGCCGCTTTCGGCTGTAAAAAAACCATAGAAATTAACCGGATTGAGGCCTGTGAAGAGTGTAAGGGCACCGGTGCGGCAAAGGGTACATCGTTGGAAACCTGTAGTGTCTGTAAAGGGACCGGTACCGTGCGCACTACGCAGCGTACCCCCCTTGGTACATTTGCCAGCACTTCGCCCTGTAATGCCTGCCACGGCACCGGTAAGATTATTAAAACGCCGTGCGCTGCCTGTCACGGTGCAGGCACTGTGCGCAGACGCCGGAAAATTGAGGTTACTTTCCCGGCCGGTATTGATGACGGGCAAACCATTTCATTGCGCGGTCAGGGTAATGCCGGACATAACGGCGGTCCGGCCGGCGATCTTTATGCAACGGTCAGCATCCGTCCGCATGCTATTTTTACGCGAAACGGACCCGATGTGTTGTGTGAGATTCCAATTTCCTTTGCAGAAGCCGCCCTTGGCGCAGAATTGGAAGTTGCCACCATTGACGGTAAAGTGAAGTATACCATCCCGGAGGGCACGCAGACCGGCACGACGTTCCGTTTACGTGGGAAGGGAATCCCCATTTTAAACGGCAAGGGACGCGGCGACCATTATGTTACGGTCAATGTGGAAGTGCCCCGCAATCTCTCCAAGCGTCAGAAAGAGTTGCTGCGGGAGTTTGCAGGAGAATTGAAGCCGGAAAACCACACGCCGGAAAACCGTAGCTTTTTCTCAAAATTAAAAGACTTTTTTGAAGGATAACTATACAAAGCCCGGTGGGGAAATTTCCCACCGGGTCTTTTTCATTCTGGTTGGTATAGCTCTTTTTGTCCGCAGAGCATCGTATAGAACCCAAACTTCTCATAAAAACTGCGTAGAGATTCTTCTCCATAGACAACACTGACCATGTATATACCATGGCTGCGCAAAACATCGAGCACAAGATCCATAAGATGCGTGCCAATGCCCCGCCGCTGGTAATCCGGCGCAACCATAAGATCTTGGACATATGCATCTGTGACGCCATTACTGACAACGCAGAGCCAGCCCACAAGTCGGTTTTCGTCATAGCAGGCAGCAGAAAAGTAGTTCTGTAGCTTTGAATTGGAATATTCCCGCTTCATCTCCGGCCAACCGACGCTACACCGTAACGCTGTAATAGCAGCCACATCATCCCGAGAAGGACATCGGTACACAAGCGCCATCACCAATTCCCCTTCCTACTTTCCAAATACCTCCGCTGCCTCGTGCATACGGTTGATCACATCGACGCCAAACGGGCAGCGCTCCTCACAAGCGCCGCATGCCAGACAGTCGCCCGCATGCGCGTCAAGCGCCGCATATCGTGCACGTACGGCATCCTGCGCCGCCATACCAGTACGCAAGGTATCCAGGCACTTATTGACCGATGCGACGTCAATGCCCACCGGACACGGATGGCAATGATTACAATATACGCACTGATGTGTGCTGCTGAATTGCTCGGTACCGGCAAGCGCCTCGGCGTAATCTCTTTCCTGCGCTGAAGCCCCCTCGTATGCCAATGCTGTCTGCACTTCCTCCGGCGTTTGACAGCCAATCAGCGCGGACGCCACGGCAGGTCGAGACAACGCATAATGAATCAGCTGCGCAGGAGTAAACGCACGGCCAAACGGTGAAAGGCCGGGATTGAAGAGAAAGCCTGCGCCAAAGGTCTTCATGACCGTGATACCCACGCCGTTTGCCAGACACGCCTCATAAAGTGCCGCACGGCGTGGATTGATTCCGGAAAGTTCGTTGCGCAGCCAGGTATCTGTCACGAAATAGCTGTCGATATTCGTGTCTTCCGGTAACAGATCATAGGCAGGATTCACGGAAAACATAAGTACATCAAGCCATCCCGCTTCCACGGCGCGGCGTGCCGTTACCGGGTCATGGCTCGACATGCCGATCGCACGGATTACGCCCTGTTCCTTCAGCCGTCTGGCGTACGCAAGCACCGGACCGTTTTCCACAATATCCAGGTCGTCAAGCGTATCAACAAAGTGAATCATACCTATATCTATATAGTCTGTTTCAAGCCGCTGCAGAAAATCTGCGATAAAGGTCTGGCAAAGGTCAATGTCGCGCGAGCGCTCATACTGTCCATCGCGCCAAATAGAACCGATATGTCCCTGTAAGATCACCTTGTCGCGGCGTCCACGAAGCGCCGCGCCGATATCGGTTCGAACCTGCGGTTCCGACATGAACACATCCAAAACATTCACACCGCCATCCAATGCGGCATGGACAACACGTTCCACCGTCTCTCTCGATTTGCCCTGTAAGTGCTCACACCCAAGTCCAACCTCTGAAACGGACATTCCTGTCTTTCCCAACGCGCGATACTCCATATGCCCCTCCTGAAATCATGTCATATAATAGAACAATTGTATCATAGTAACGGCAAAAAGCAAGTCTTTTTTCACCACAGAGAACAACCCGTTGCCGGATGAGCGCAAAAACAACGGATGAATTGAAAAGATTGGCAGGACAATACATCATAAACAGCCGCCCGTTTTACAAAATCCCGTAAAACAGGCGGCTGTTTCCTTATGACATAGCCTTACTTCCAGTACGACGCATAAATATCATTTCGGGCACGGCGTTCTTCCAACGGCAGCGCCTCAGCGTCCTCAATTTCATAAACGCCGAACGTATCATAGAGGCGTGAAATCGGATCAACCTGAACGTAGGTACACCATGGCAGCCAGTGATATTGACCTTGATACTCCTGCGTATACAAGCTGCCGCTTTCGTGAGACATTCCGGGGAAAGCGTAGCCGCAGGAGCCGTCATAATCCGTGCACTGCTTTGAATTGTGATGAATAAAGCGGGCAAAATGGAGATAATGGCGGTCATCGGTCAGGAGGTAAAGCCGGTAATAGAGATATGGGCAGGACGCCATATAGACATCGGCGCCGGAATGACCCGTAGCGATCAGACTTTGCCCGGATATATTTCTCTTTGCAAGTGGGTTTGCCGGATACGGCATATGTACCGGGAACGACCACGCGTAGGTCCAGGTTTCCACGTAGTCCGCCGCATCACAAGCCGCCTTTAGCCATCTTTCTTCTTTGGTCAAATCATAAAGCGCCAAATAGGCAAAGATTGCGTAGATTCCAGACTCTTTGTCATAAATATCCGAGTTGTCGCAAGTGCCTCCGCGGTACTCCAGATACCGTGTAATATGCGCAAGGCTCCACACACCGGCCTTTTGCGCGGCATCCCGATACGTGTCCTCATCCGTCACCAAATAAAGCTGTACCAAGAAGCGGATCACATTGCTCGTATTCGCCTTGGACTCCATCAGCATCTTGCCCTCTGCATCATAGGAACGGTACCAGCTGCCGTCTTCATTCTGTGCGCGAGCCAGCCAGTCCGCAACCGTTCTGCAATAAGCAAGCCAATCCGGGTGATCCTCTCCGTGCTTCTTTTCAAACACATAGGCATCCAGTATGCCTTCCATACCGTCACCAATCATGCGGATCCAGAAGGGGCGGTCCTCAAAGGTGTGCAGGCCCGGATTATACCAGATGTGAGGCGCGCCCCACTCGGTCAGCGAATGATCCACCCAGAACTGTATGACGTTTCGGCCCTTGTCCTGCGCCTCCTGATCATCATAGAGTGTACCGTAACGCAGGAGCTGGTATCCAATATTGGGCTGCTGTCCGACAAAACCAAACTGGTATGCCACCTTCATCGGTTCCCCGCTCGGCAGCATACTGGCAAATGGCAGTCCCCAACTTCCCTCATAGCAATTTGTCTGATCCCGCAGCGTCAGCATGGCGTTTTTATAGAGCAGTTCATTGTCCAGCGGCACAACCGGTTCATTGATCCGTTCATACACACTGCGCCATAGCGTCTTCATCATCGTGGCAAAATCCTGACAGTTCATGAAATCAAGGGAAACGGCATAGCAGTCCCCTCCATTTTTTCGGACAGGGTGATATTCATTGCTGTAAATATGCTCAAGCGGGAAGCCATCCGGCAATTTTCTGGTGGAAGTTCCGCGTGCGCCGGGATAAATATAGTCCAGAGACACTGCGCCCGCCGTACTAACGCCGATGCTGCCAAACGTAATGTGTTCGTCGACCATCAGATCATGAAGTCTTGTCGTTATATCGCGCAGGCCCATATCCGCACGGAGACGGGAAATGCATGCCACGTCATGAGCGCTGATATCCTGAGCGGCAAACATGGGCAGCGCATACTGCGTCTCGTACATCCAGTGATACTGGATTTCCTTATGATACCCGATAAAATGCGGCGGCACAAATTCATTTTGCTGATACCATGCGCCCGGAGCAAAACAATTGATATCATACAGCGACCGTGCGTTTGGAAGCACCAAATATATTTTGGTAGCAAACCCCGTATCCGCCGAAACAGCTTCTTCTATGCTGACAGTCCTCTGTACGTAAAACCCATTTTCCGCGCCAGGCGTATATATGTCTGTCACAACAAAAATGCTTCCGGCCGCCGTTTTCACACGACCCTGCGCTTTGACGCCGTTTCCGTCTTCCTCCACATGCATATAGGAGGCAGCATAGGTCTCGGGTGCGGTAGTTTTACTTTTGATAAACAGATAGCAGGGAGCCTCATTTATAAAAACAGGACCTTCTTTTCCCTCCTGTAAGACATACAAACCATAGCCTTCCTTCATTTTCTGGAAAAGCAGGCGGTAACCGCCTGACTGAAGCATTGTCATGTTTGATCTCCTTTCTCATTTCCTCACGTAGCAAAAAAAGATGGAGATCCATCTTTTTCGCAGTCAGCTAAATCTTAATAGTTCGTATCGTAATCCCAGGGAGTACCGCCAGCCAGGCAACCGCCGTCAATATGAATCATCATACCAGACATATAGCTCGACGCTTCGGAGGCCAGCATCACGACAACACCGACAAGCTCGTCCGGCGTGCCGGGACGCTGCATGGCAATCCGCTCACGCAGATACTGCGCGCGAGACGGCGTTTCCCAAGTCACAGTAGTCAGTGCGGTCAATATGTGGCCGGGCGCAATGGCATTGGCGCGAATACCGAATTTTGCCCATTCAATTGCTTCAGACCTGGTCAGTGCCGTTAATGCGCTCTTTGTGGCTCCGTAAACCGAACAGCCGCCAAGCATCCCAACCGCATTATGGGATGAAACGTTGATAATATTCCCATAGTGATGCGGAATCATTTTTTTTACGACTTCCTGCGTCAGGAAAAATGCGCCTTTCAGGTTAATATTCATCAGACGGTCATACGTGGCTTCGTCATAATCCAGGAAGCCGATACGCTTATTGATACCTGCACAGTTAATCAGCACGTCAAGATGACCGTGCGCCTTGTCAATTTTATCTACAAATTCCGGGAACGAGGCAAAATCCGTCACGTCCAAACGATAGCCGGTTGCCTTACCGCCCTCACTCCGAATCTCATCCGCGAGTTTCTCCACAGCCTCTTCCGCGATATCGCAGAGAATCATTTCTCCGCCTGCACGGGCCAATCCCTTTGCAAGCTCCGCCCCGATGCCTCCGGCCGCGCCGGTAAGTATGACAGTTTTCCCCTCAATAGAAAACATTTTCTCTAAATTTTTCCCAATGTCCACGTTTACGAGCCTCCTTTTGTATGGTAATTCTATTGTACACCACCGAACCTGTTTGTCAATACATTTCATGGTGGTATTGCCTTGACATTCCTTCATGAAATGGTATAATGAAACTGTTGTATAATGTGTATTGCATACAATAAGCATACAAAAAGGGAGAGTTCATATGAGTTACGACGCAGAAACCATCAAAAAGCTCAACGAAATGGCAAAGACGCTCCGCCGCGACGTCGTCGAGATGGTTGGTCCCGGGCAGGCCGGCCACTTTGGCGGTTCCTTCTCCAGTGCGGAGTTAGTTACCGCGCTTTATTTCAGCAAAATGCATTATGACCCCAAAAATCCAAAACTTGTCGATCGTGATCGTTTCCTGCTTAGCAAAGGACACGTTGCTGTTCTCCAGTATGCCGCCATGGCACGCGCGGGTTACTTCCCGGTCGAGGAACTTTCCACGTTAAAAAAGATTGGTTCCCGTCTGCAAGGTCACCCGGACGTCAAAAAGCTTCCGGGCATTGAGGCCAATACCGGATCGCTTGGCCAGGGTCTCTCCATTGCGCTTGGGATTTCTCTTGGCTTGAAGCTTGATAATCTTCCATCCCGCGTTTACGTCCTCATTGGCGACGGCGAGCTTGACGAGGGACAGATTTGGGAAGGCGCCATGGCCGCTGCGAATTTCAAGGCGGACAACCTCGTGGCAATTGTCGACCGCAACCGCATTCAGGCAACGGATTTCACCGCCAAGCGTATGGACTCCGGCGATATTCCCGCAAAATGGGCTGCGTTTGGTTGGAACGTTATTGAAATCGATGGCCATGATATGGAAGCCATTCTCGCCGCATATGACGAGGCAGAGACCGTTAAGGGTAAGCCGACCGTTATCATTGCCAATACGGTCAAGGGTAAGGGCCTTAGCTTTGCCGAAAACACCGCTGCTTACCATAACGGCACGCTGACCGAAGAGCTCTACGCACAGGCTCTCGACGAGCTAAAATAAGCGAAAGGGGAAAACGATTATGAGTGAGACCAATTGCAGAACCGCTTACGGCAAAACCCTCGTGGAATTGGGCCGTGAAAATAAAAATATTGTTGCACTTGAAGCAGACCTCGGTAAGTCCACTATGTCCAGCCTTTTTGAGGCGGAGTTCCCGGAACGGCACTTTGAAATGGGCATTGCAGAAGCCAATATGGCTTCAACCGCCGCAGGGCTTGCGCTTGCCGGTAAAATTCCCTTTATTCATTCGTTCGCTGTTTTTGCGGCCGGACGCGACTATGACCAGCTTCGCCAGACCGTCGGCATTGGCGGTTTGAAGGTTCGTGTGTGTGGTTCATCCGCCGGTCTATCAGATTTCAGCGATGGTTCTACCCATCAGAGCGTAGAGGACATCGCCCTCATGCGCGCGATTCCCGGTATGACCGTTCTTTGCCCGGCTGATGCAAATGAAACTGCCGCCGCAGTGAAGGCCATGGTTGATATTGACGGTCCTGCCTATATCCGCATCTGCCGTAATCCCATTGAGCTGATCACGGACGAAAATAAACCCTTTGAAATTGGCAAATCCTATGTTATGAAAGATGGATCCGATATTGCACTATTTGCGACAGGCGTCATGGTGACGAAAGCGCTCGAGGCGGCAAAGGCTCTGGAAGGAGAGATTTCTGTCCGTGTTATCAATGTGCCGACGCTGAAACCCATTAATCGCGATTCCATGATTGAGGCGGCAAAAGGATGCCGCGGCGTCGTGACCGCTGAGGAGCATAGCCTTGTCGGCGGTTTGGGCAGCGTTGTTGCCGTGATGCTCTCCTGTGAGTGCAAGCCGATCGGTTTCGTCGGCATTCATGATCAATATGGTTGCAGTGCTCATAATTACGATGAACTGCTTGAGTACTACGGTCTGACTACCGAAAAAGTCATTGAGAAAGTACGCGAGATCAACAAGATCGCAAAATAAGAAAACACCAGGGAGAAAGGAATAACTGCTATGAAAATTGGTTTCATTGGTCTTGGAATTATGGGAAAGCCCATGGCCCGCAACTTGATGAAGGCTGGTCATGAGCTGTATGTCTATGATATTATCCCTGCACCTGTTGAGGAACTTGTGAAAGAGGGTGCCACCGGCGTATCTTCCCCAAAGGAGGCTGCTGAAAAAGGCGAACTTGTCATCACGATGGTTCCGAATGGACCGCAAGTAAAAGAGGCTGTCCTGGGCGCCAACGGTGTCTTGGAGGGCGCAAAAAAGGGGCAGCTTGTCGTGGATATGAGTTCCATCGCTCCTACTGCTGCACAGGAAGTCTATAAGGCCTGTAAGGAAAAGGGCGTACGCTTTGTTGACGCTCCTGTGTCCGGCGGTGAACCCGGCGCGGTAAACGGGACGCTCTCGATCATGTGCGGCGGTGATAAGGCCGATTTTGACGAAGTGTACGATATTCTTATGATTATGGGCGCCAGCGCTGTCTACTGCGGCAACAGCGGCGCAGGCAATACCACAAAACTTGCAAATCAGATTATCGTTGCATTGAATATTGCGGCTGTTTCCGAGGCTTTCACGCTGGCTGTTAAGGCAGGCGTAAACCCGCGTACGGTATTTGATGCCATTAAGGGCGGATTGGCCGGATCTAATGTTATGAATGCCAAGGCGCCTATGATGATGGATGGCAACTTCAAGCCTGGTTTTAAGATTGACCTCCACATCAAAGATCTGAACAATGCCATTGAAACCGGTCATGCAATCGGCGCACCGCTCCCTCTGACGGTTCAGGCGCAGGAAATTTTGGAACGCCTCCATTTTGACGGTCACGGTCAATGTGATCACTCCGCAATTGCGCTTTATTACGAAAAGCTTGCAGGCGACAGCATCAAGCACGACTGATCTCGTTGTAAAAAGGGCAGAACCTTAAAGGTTCTGCCCTTTTCCTTTGCCATTTTTTAAGTTGCATGTCGCGAACTAATGCTTGCTTTCCATATAACGATTCTTTACACGCAATCGGCTGATAGCGCGAGCCAACTGTGCCTGCGCCGACCGGTATTCCTGGATACTTTTCTTTTGCAGCAGTTCTTCCTTTGCTTCATCAGCCGCGCGCTGTGCGCGATTGGCGTCAATATCCTCCGGCCGCTCGGCGGAGTCGACCAATACCAGTACCTCGTTGTTTTCGACCTTCACAAGTCCAGAGGAAACCGCAGCAATGCGAACCGGTTCACCCGGAATCGTATAAAAAAGTGTTCCCGGAATTACAGCCATAATTACATTACTATGTCCGGCCAGTATACCGTACTGGCCCTGCGGCGTGGGGATGACAATCGACTCACATGGCCCCTCGTAAAACGGACAGTCAGCGGCCAAAATGGAAACCTGAAATTGATTCATAATCTACGCCTCGTCTCCAATCTGCTTTGCCTTCTTTACTACGTCGTCAATCGTTCCCACATTGTAGAAAGCCGCTTCGGGATACTGGTCCACCTCGCCTTCCACAATTGCCTTAAAACTGCGTATGGTCTCCTTTAACGGTACATAAATACCCGGAAGTCCGGTAAACTTCTCGGCGACATGAACCGGCTGCGCCAAAAATCTCTGAATCTTTCTGGCACGGTTAACAATCTGTTTGTCCTCATCACTCAGTTCATCCATACCAAGAATCGCGATAATATCTTGCAGTTCATTATACTTCTGTAAAATTTCCTGCACACGGCGCGCAATACGATAGTGCTCTTCGCCCACCACATCAGCTTCCAGGATCCGCGATGTAGATTCCAGGGGATCCACGGCCGGGTAAATACCCAACTCAGCGATCTTCCTGCTTAATACAGTCGTCGCATCCAGATGTGTAAACGTGGTGGCCGGAGCCGGGTCGGTCAGATCATCCGCCGGCACATAAACCGCCTGAACAGATGTGACAGATCCACTCCTGGTTGACGTAATTCTTTCCTGTAACGCTCCCATTTCATTGGCAAGCGTAGGTTGATAACCTACAGCAGAGGGCATACGGCCCAACAAAGTGGAGACCTCACTGCCGGCCTGGACAAAGCGGAAGATATTATCGATAAACAGTAGAACATCCTTGTGCTCCTGATCGCGGAAATACTCAGCCATCGTCAGTCCGGAGAGCGCAACACGCATACGAACGCCGGGCGACTCATTCATCTGCCCGAATACCAGCGCTGTTTTTCCTGAGACGCCGCTTTCCCGCATTTCCGTCCAGAGGTCATTACCCTCACGGCTCCGTTCTCCTACACCGGTAAAAATTGAATAGCCGCCATGTTCCATGGCAACGTTATGAATCAGTTCCTGAATCAGAACGGTTTTTCCTACGCCGGCACCGCCAAACAAACCTATTTTTCCGCCCTTTGGATACGGCTCCAGAAGATCAATCACTTTAATTCCCGTCTCCAATATTTCAACGACCGGGCGCTGTTCTTCAAAAGACGGCGCCTTTCTATGAATCTCCCACCGCGGCGCATCTGCGCCAATTGCAGGACCTCCGTCAATCGGATCTCCCAACACATTAAACATCCGGCCCAACGTACTCTCGCCTACGGGAACTCGTATGCCAAAGCCCTCCGCCCGTACTTCCATTCCGCGAACCAGGCCATCGCTTTCTGCCAACATAATGCAGCGCACCGTATCCTTGCCCACATGCTGTGCAACTTCCATGACGCGATTATTTCCTGCAACGGTGACAGAGAGCGCCTCTTTCATTCTCGGCAGATGTCCATGTTCAAAGGCAACATCTATGACCGGCCCCGAAACCGCCACAATTCTTCCAATATTCATAGATTTTATGCCTCCTTACTATGTTTCCGCTTCTGCGCCTTAGCGCCAGAGGATACCTCGGTAATTTCCTGCGTAATCGCCGCCTGCCGCACCCGGTTATACTGAACGGAAAGATCGCTGAGAATCTTTTCTGCGTTCTGATTTGCCGAATCCATCGCCGTCATACGTGCGTTTTGCTCACTGCAGAAACTGTCTACCAACGCACTGTATATGAAACCGGAGACATAGCTTTGCATCACATTATCCAGCACGCTGGAAATCGACGGTGAAAATTCAAAGGACGCAGAGTCCTGTTGCGCACCAGCGGCAGCGGTAAATTGTTTTCTATGGAACGGTAACAGTCTCGTGGAAACCGCCTCGGCATCTAAACCATTTTTTAAATCCGTATAAACGATAAAAATTTTATCCAACGCATCGCTATTAAACATATCGAGCAATATTGCAGAAATCTCACGCGCGCGATGCATGGTAGGGTTCTGCGCAGTATATAAAAAACTGCGTTCAATAGGGATATGGCGCTGTGAAAAAAACTGGCGTCCATACTCGCCGACTACAAACAGCTTGGTGTCCTGATGGTCCGCCAAAAGCTGCATGGTCTCCTTGATCACATTCTGATTATAGGCGCCGGCGAGACCCTTATCCGCTGTGATGACCAGACAGCCATAGGTTCCATTCAAAGCTGCACTGCCCTCCACCGGATAAAAATATTTACTGTCTACCTCTTTATCCGTACGGAAAATTCGCTTAATTTCACCCTGCAGCGCTCTAAAATATGGTCTGGTTTGATCTAATTCGCTCTTTGCCTTGCGCATCTTTGTGGAGGCAATCAGGTACATGGCGTTTGTAATTTTCTGCGTATCCCTTACGCTGTTAATATGTGTTTTTATTTCTTTCGTATTTGGCATATAGGACCACCATCCTCACCGGGGCATTTTTTCCCTGTACCGTTTCAGAAAATCCTTTGCCAGATTGACAATATTCTTTTTCAGTTCCTCCGACAGCTCGCCAGTCTGTTCAATTTCCAGCCGGACATAGGGAGCCTCTTCCTCAATATAACGCAACAGAGCACGGTGAAATGCACCGGTCTGCTCAGGCGGCAGGTCCTGTGTCACATGGTTTAGCGCCACAACCAACATCACTACCTGCTCATGCTGTTGCAGCGGGTGATACTGCTCCTGTTTCAGCAGCTGCATCAAACCCTGCCCATATACCAACTGATGTTTTGTAGCGTCATCCAAATCGCTTGAAAACTGGGTAAAAACCTCCATCTCTCGATACTGCGCCAGGTCCAAACGGATGGTACCCGTGGCAGATTTCATGGCCTTTGTCTGCGCGTCTCGACCGACACGGGAAACAGAAAGTCCAACATTCACCGCCGGACGCTGCCCGGCAAAAAACAAATCGCTCTCCAAAAAAATCTGGCCATCCGTGATCGATATAATATTGGTAGGAATATAGGCCGACACATCGCCCGCCTGCGTTTCCACAATTGGGAGCGCCGTCATACTGCCGCCGCCCTTTTCGTCAGACAAATGCGCTGCGCGTTCCAAAAGACGAGAGTGCAAATAAAAGACATCACCCGGATACGCTTCACGGCCCGGCGAACGCTCCAGCAAAAGGCTGAGCGCCCGGTACGCAATCGCGTGTTTGGACAAATCGTCATATACGATAAGAACGTCTCTGCCCATATTCATAAAATACTCGCCCATGGCGCAGCCTGCATACGGTGCAATATACTGCAGAGGGGCCGTATCGCTGGCAGATGCATTGACAACAATGGTGTATTCCATCGCGCCATGCCGTCTCAAGGTTTCAACAAGTTGTGCAACTGAGCTGGCTTTCTGCCCGATTGCCACATAAATGCAGATTACGTCTTTATCTTTCTGATTCAAAATCGTATCCAGCGCAATTGCCGTCTTTCCTGTCTGACGGTCGCCTATAATCAGCTCACGCTGTCCACGGCCTATTGGAAACATGGAATCGATCGCCAGAAGGCCCGTCTCCATCGGCTTATTCACCGGCTGACGGTCAATAATGTTAGGCGCAGGCGCTTCAACCGGCCGGTAATCTTCTTCCTTAATCGGTCCTTTCCCATCAATCGGCGCGCCAAGCGCATTAATTACACGGCCAATAAAGCCATCCCCAACCGGGATACCAGCCATCATGCCGGTTCTTCTGACAGCGCTTCCCTCCAAAATTTCCTGGTCATCACCAAAGAGGATGCAACCAAGTTCTTCACGCCTCAAGTCCTGAACCATACCACGGATGCCTGACGAAAAGATTAAAATTTCTCCATAGGCAGCATGTTCCAGGCCGCCAACAGTCGCAATACCGTCTCCGACAGTCAAAACGGTACCAATTTCTTCCGCCAGGGCACGAGGCGTCCAATTTTTTACGGTATCCCTTAAAAGTGGGACAATGCCGCCAGTCATGTACGGAAGCTGTTCCAGCACATCCCTTAACTGCGCAAAACGGCCCCGCAGGCTCCAATCATATACGTCGGAGCCAATTTCCAGGCGGAACCCACTTGCTATTGTGGGATCCACTTCCCATACAAGTACAACCGGCGCGCCATATTTCTGTTCCAAAAAGGCCCTGATTCGATCCTCCTGGGACGAATCAGGCGGAACCAACCCTTTCAGAACCGCCTGCAACTCACTCATGCCCCTGCTCCTTTGATGCGGCGTCTAAAAATTCATTATATATTTTAGAGGCGTCCGCCTTCAATAATTTCTGTGTCGCCTCAACGGCGATCTGTGCAATTTCTTCTCTTGCTTCACCCAGTATCTTCTTTCTCTCCATCTGCGCCGCCTGCTGCGCCGCAAGAATCAGCTTTTCGCTCTGTTCTTTCGCATTTTTCATCTGCGCTGCCGCAGCAAGCTCCGATTCCTTCGCCGCTTTTGCCTTTCTCTGGCTGATCTCTGCCTCTGCCTGGTCTAACTGCTTCTGATAATCCGCTTCCATTGCTTCGGCATGCGCCAGTTTTTCATTGGCAGTAGCGTCAAGGCCCTGATAATACGCAGTCCGCTTTTCCATGAAGTTTTTTACCGGCTTATAAAGCAACAGATACAGCCCGCCTGCAAGTATTGCAAAATTGAAAAGATGCAGTAGGATCTGCTGCCAATCGATATTCAACGGAACACCCACGCTCTTCACACACCTTTACAGAACAAATATAATCAGAATTGCCACAATCAACGCATAAATAATCGCGGTCTCAATGAACACCAGGCCCAGCATCATGGCCGTACGAATACGGCCCTCTGCCTCCGGCTGACGGGAAATGCCTTCCGTAGATTTGGCAATCGCAATACCCATACCAATTGCGCCGCCCGCGGCCGCCAAGCCAACTGCAACAGCCGCCGCCAACGCCTTGTCGCCGGTAGAATCCGCGGTGGAGGCCTCCGCCGCAGTCTCACTTGCCGCATCCGTTCCAACAGTTCCGTCACCAGGCTCGCCCGCAGCAAAAGCCGGTACTGCGCAAAGCGCCGCCAAAACCACCGTCAGCAACAGGAACGCCAATACGCTCTTTCTTTTTCTGTTCATTTTCATCTACCTCCAACATTTCAGCTCACAGGCTTGCCGCCTGTTTTTTTAACTTTTTCTTTTTCTGTTGCGGCTCCGACACCTCTCCATAGAACAGGGCCGTAAGCATGGTTAGAACATAGGTTTGAATGAGAGCATGCAGCAACGTAAACAGCACCGCAACGACTACAGGCAGCACAAAGCTCAAGCTAATGTAATAATAGACCAGCTCCGTCACCAAAAGGCCGCTGAGCAACGCGCCAAACAGACGGAAGCTCATTGATATCGGCAGAGAGAAATCTTTTAGTGTCTTTCCAACGCCGCGGAAACCGTTTCCTGCTATGCCTCCTGAGAGAATCACCAGATAAGACAAGCACCCAAGGCAAATGGCAGCGTTAATATCAGAAAGCGGAGCAGGAAGCGCAATTGATACGCCCTCCGTTGTAACAGCCTGAAAACCAAACAGTTCAAATAAAGTTCCAACGAAAATATAGACGCCTGCACCAAAGATATACGCACCAAGGAACCCATTTCGATGAGGGCTGTTTGACTTTGCCAACCCGTCAAACAGGTTAACGACTTGCTCAATCAGCAATTGAAACTTGCCGGGAACATATCGAAATCTTGGAATTGCAAACAGGCGGACGCACGCCGCAAAGCAGAGCAGAACACCTGTTACCAGAAATCCGGAGATTACGGCCGGATTTACCTCCAGTATCCCCAAAAATTCAATTTTCCCCGTTTCATGAAGAACGGCGTCGCGCATTACTTCTTTAATTGACTCCTGCTCCCCACCGGCATTTCCGGTCAGGATACTGACAACCAGCAAAACGAGTACAACGCAAGCCCAAATGGCGATGCCAATCTTCCTTTTCTTCGCACTCATATGCCGCTCCTTTCTTTTCAATTGTTATCTCTCAACATACTTTCATCTGCAAATTATGCAAAAAGCAACAAGACCGCCGGAAAAATCCCGCGGTAAAGTCAGTACCAAAGCACGCAATCTATTCATACATAAATGAGCTCGCGAGATTCAAAGCAACGGTTTTAACGGATGCTTTCCTGTTCCACACAGGTTCATATTTCTCTTCAACATAACGGCCCGCAGCGCCGATCAAATACGGCAAGCCACAGTTCCCTTCACCTATTTAAAACGACAACATTATAACAAATCCTTTTTGCTCTGTCATCGTCAAGATACCAAAAGTTTTTTCCGCTCTCTCCGCTTTCTTTAGGCTGATGTACAACCATTGTAATTTATTGTTACAAAAAATCTCCGTTTTACTCTTTGTGACAACACGACAGGCTATTGAAAGCATTCGTTATGCTAAAGCTTCTTTACAAAGCGTAAATATACAGTTTTCCGCTGCGACACATCATACCGGAAAATTTGAAAATCTGATTGTATCCACACACACGGATCTGATTGTTTGGTATCTTTTTGCCGCACAATTTAAAGCATATCGTGGCGGGCATTGGCACCAGAAAATTTTTTAATGAAGGTGTTGAAATGTAACCGAAAAATAACGGTCCCTTGTTACACTACATTCAGACTTTACGGGCGACAGGAGGTGGCTCCGTGCCGTTGACGCCAATTCGTTATGTTCCAAACGACGTAAAAATTTCTATGATTGAAATCGTTTCCTATGAACATAAAAATCCGGTCGGAACAATTCAAAATCCCTTTTGTGACAGAAAAATTTCATTTGACAGTGCAACCGAACTGCTTCTGATTCTCGATCAAATGCTTGACTCGCTCAATTATCCACAAGCGGCCATGGCCTCCCGGTGTTTTAAGGCCAGACCGTCCACAGTTATCTGGAACGGGCAGCACCGGCAACAGTCTCCGCTCGCGGTTTTCAAACTGCGTGTACTCTTTCGACAACATGCAAGTTGGCAGGGTACTTTAGCCTGGGTGGATCGGGCAGAGATTATGCCATTCCGAAGTGTTTTGGAAATGCTGAAGCTGATGGATGGTGTTTTGTCGTACAGCAATCAATCCGGTATTCAGGCTGGTTCAAAATAGTTTGATGAAATATATAGTAAGAAAGGAAACAGGTTATGGTTAAAACATTTAAGAAGACGCTCTCCCTTATCCTTGTTCTCTCCATGGTAATTACATACGCCGCGTCGTGGAAGACTTTGGCCACCGGCGAAGCCTCGTATGAAAATACATTTGCCGAGGATGGGCTTTATCATGTCTGGACACAGGAGCTTATCTGCACAGACGAAACGCACCATGTACACGCAGCGGAGTGCTATATCAGCGAAGCACCGCTGTGTGGTCAGGAATCATCCCCATGTGCGATTCCTGAAAATCATACGCATGATAGCGGCTGTTACACGGTATGCACGCCAGACACAAACCCGGATCACTATGACGACAACGGTAAGCACACAGGCGCTTGCGTGCTGGTGGAGGCTGGAGACACCGGCTTCTATGGTTATCTCACCTGTGCCATGGAGGAGAACCACACGCATACGGACGCATGCAGCGGCACCGGTCATACGCACACGGAGACATGTTATCGTTCAGCAGAGCCCCAGTGCGGAAAGGCAGCGCATTATGATACCTGCTATACCTGGAAAGAAACCACATATTCCTATTACACCGTAACTTTTATCTCGAATAACGGCAGCGAGGATATCCAGGTTTACGTCGTTCCGGCGTTACCAGATCAGTTCCCGGCGCCGTCCGACTTTCCGGAAATTTCTTATGAAGGGTACGTGTTTGACGGCTGGTATGCAGACGCCGGATTTACCACGCCTGCCGACCTCTCCGCGCTCTCCGGCAGCGCAACGTTCTATGCAAAATGGAGCAAAAATACGCCTGAACCTGTCGTCCATGAGGAGACTGTCGAAGTAGTCATTGGCGAGAGCGCCGAACTCGCCGCACAGTCTTCTGATACAAGCAACCTCACAAATGAAAGCTGGACCTCCTCGGATGAAACGATTGCCACTGTACTTGCAGGTACTGTGACAGGTGTGAAGGAAGGCGAAGCCGTTATTACACACTCTTATGAGAAGGACGGCACGCTACATACTACGACCTACTATGTAACCGTGGCTCCGGCTTCCATTCTCACCTATTCTCAGGCGCCTCAAAATGTAACCGGTACCTTTTATATTCGTTTGGATGGTCAAATTCCATATGAACCTGGAAAATACCCTTCCAGCCAATATACCGCAGGTATTACCATTCAAAATGTAATTAAGAGCGGCGTTTTTACTTCGGGAAGCGCTGCCGTCAGCCAAAATTTAAATAGCGTTCCGACTTCTGCGCAAGTTACAAAGGTATATTCGGCCTATGACCCGGCGACTCAGTATATCGAATGGTATGTCATTAAGTATGACAACACCGACGGATGGCACATTGACGGTGTTGTTCTGGATAAGGCAAAAATCAATCTGTATTATCACCCCAACTGCACGGATTACAACGGTGAGCCGCCAATCGGGAGACAGTACGTCGAAGGCGCTGCGGTAACCGTTGAGGGGCCCGGTACGCTCTCTCGTCCTGGTT
The DNA here is from genome assembly GCA_900551265.1 of uncultured Eubacteriales bacterium. Taxonomy (GTDB): domain Bacteria; phylum Bacillota; class Clostridia; order Oscillospirales; family QAMX01; genus Allobutyricicoccus; species Allobutyricicoccus pentlandensis. Next base: position 18,193 of record URVL01000030.1, read on the forward strand.
ACACATTCACGGGGTGGAATTCAACGGCAACCGGTGACGGAACCAGCTTCAGCGTTAATTCATCCTTCTATATTTCTGAAACCACAACCCTTTACGCGCAGTGGACCCCGAACAGCGACACCAAATATACCGTAGCGCACTATCTGGAGACAGCGTCCGGTTCAGGCTCCTATGCGCTTCATGAGTCAAATACACAGTCCGGGACAACAGGTTCCACAGCAACGGCAAGTCCAAAAACATACAACGGCTATGTATTTGACGAAGATCATGCAAACAACATGGCGTCCGGCACCATTGCGGGCGATGGCAGCCTTGTTTTGAAATTTTACT
>URVL01000031.1 GCA_900551265.1 uncultured Eubacteriales bacterium
TAAATTATATCCCAAATGACATACCTACTATGCATCCGCCGGTTACCTGGCGTTCCAATTCCACCCTGCTTTTTACAAACTGGCTGAATTACTATGTCTATCAGACGACGCCGTTTGACTTGGAAAGGCTTTAAGTTTTCTTCTCTAATTGCCGCGAAAAAAGCCTCCTGCCCAAAACTATTGGGCAGGAGGCTTATCATTCACCAAAAGACTTGATTCTCGCCGTCTTACAGGCACTTTTATTCAGCGCAGTTTACAGCGCAATTTTATAACTTGGTTGATCCTCAAAACCGCGAATGTCAATTTCCTTTTCGCCAATTTCCATGACGGCACAGGAACAATGGTCCGGGTAATATTTATTCAGCACGGTTGCGTGCAGCGTAATATATGGGACGCCGTTCATAACGCTTTTTGCGCCGTTATGATCGTGACCCTGAAGCACAAGCTTCACGTTTCCGGCAGCTTCAATTACCTCGCGTACTTCTGCGGCATTTGCCAGACGGCAGATCTCCGCAAGCGGTCCCTCATGAATATCCAAATTCGCATGCGTAAAAATAATCGTGGGCAGGCCCGCAGCCAACTCTTCTTTCAGCCACGCAAGCTGTTCGGGGTTTACATACGCTTCTCGGCAATTATAGGCCGTTTTCTCATAGCTGTTGCCATCTTTATCGTAATTGGTATCCAAAACGACAAATTTCCAGCCCTCACGTTCAAAACTATAGTACCAGGAATCCCGCGGCGTGACTTCAATCTGCGGCGCAGCGCGATGACGTCCCATGGGGCGGTTCATCCGTTTTGCAGGATCGCGCATAAAATCCAAAAACTCCGCCTTTGTATAATCCACTACGTCGTTATTCCCTAAAACGTGCAAAAACGGCGCACGCGTCATCATGCGCGGAAAGACCATTCGTAAAAGCGCCTCTTCCGACTTTGCCGGATCACCCACACTCTGATAAACATCGCCGAGATTTACGACAAAGTCTACGTGATCGCGCAGAAAATAGGCGCAGGAATCCTGAAACTTGACAAATGAATGTGCATAATACTTGTTATCTTCCGCCGGTTTTAACGCAGCGTGACAATCGGTGATGAGACCAATCTTCATGATATCATTCCTTTCCCAGGCGGGCAATGTTTCAGCCCGTGAAGCATTTGTCTCATTTTAGCACAAATTTGCCCCCCTGTAAAGAGAAAACCCCGCAGGAAATCTCCTGCGGGGCAAAAAACGTGCATTAATAATTTTCATCCTGTTCAACAAGCGTCGTCTGCACGGTTACCATTTCGCTGTTTCTGTAAACGACAACTTCAACAGTATCTCCTACTTCGAGAGAATAGATCGCCGCCAGAATTTCATCAGAGCTCGTTACTTCAACGCCATTAATGCTGACAATACAGTCGCCAATCTGGAGGCCAGACCCGTTTTCAGCTTCGCTGCTGATAAAACCCGTTACATATACGCCAAGGCGTGGAAGCTGGTTAAGCATGGCCGTATACGCATCGTGAACTTCCATTGCATTAATGCCAAGAGCCGGGCGCCCAGTCACATAGCCATAATCCACCAAATCCTGCACTACGGTGCGAACCGTTGAAACAGGGATTGCAAAGCCCAGGCCTTCTACCTCCGTGGAAGACGATTTCGCACAAACGATACCAACCAGAGCGCCATGGGAATCAAACAGGCCGCCGCCGGAATTGCCGGGGTTAACCGCAGCATCGGTCTGAATCAGGTTGTGCAATGTCGTACCATCGGAGAAATCAAGGGTACGGCCCGTCGCACTGATAATACCGGAGGAAACACTGCCGTCCAGATAGCCCAACGGATTGCCGATAATAATCGCCGTATCGCCCTTACGGATTTCATCACTGTTGCCGAATTGCGCCGCAGTCAATCCGGTAGCTTCAATCTTAATCAGGCCAAGATCCGTAAAATCGTCAGAACCGATAATGGTTGCGTCATAGCTCTCGCCGTTTGCGAGCGTTACGTAAACTGCCGTAGCGCCTTCGATGACATGGTTATTGGTCACGATGTAGCCGTCCGGACTGATGATAACGCCGGAGCCCTTTGCCTCCGATGTATAGCTGTAATTTGAATACATATAGGTGGTCGTATTCTCAATTTCAACCGTAATAGCTACCACACTGTCCTCGACAGCTGCCACCACGTCCGAAATAGACATTTCATTGGTGTTGCTGCTCTCTGTGTACAGGAGATTGGAAGAATTCTGATTGGTGTCTGGCGTCGTTGACGGCGCAGGATCGTCATCCGTATTCACGGTATCATCTGTTCCACCCTCTGATACCTGCGCGCGGTCCGCAGAACCGTCGTCGGAGAAGACGAACTCATTTAGAAGGATACCCAATCCGCCTCCCAACAGCAGTGCCAGTGCCACAGACACCGCGATGACGCGCGTCATCATTTTCTTCAAATATCTGTGGTCAACGCCCGCAGAGGGTTCCTGCGCACGAGTATTCGTGAGTTCATGCCGGTCCTGAGCCGTCTGATCAAATCCCTCAACTTCAAAAGTATAGCGATTGTCGTTGTTGTAATTGCTATTCATACAATTACCTCCTTGTCCTTTCATGACGCCATTAGTATACCGGTTTATTGTGACATTAGTGTGTTTCTTTTTTGGAATTCATGTTATTTTTATCAAAAGCAAATATGTACTGAAAATTAACAAAATGTAAATGACGCAAAGGCCTAAGAAACAGCGGCATCCATGACCTGGCCAATGAAAATTCTACAGCTGTAGCGAAACTATCCGTTTTACATAGCATTCCCTTCTTATCAGCAAAAATGTACAGTTACTGCGTGGAGAATGCTATCAAAATGTAAACAAATTTCAACAAACAGGATAAAAGACTTGACACAAAAGATATGTAAGCGTATTATTTCTATTATACGAACGTTTCCGCCACGATGTTTTCTTGATTTTTCTGGTCGGAGAGATTCGGCTTGGATTCCTGTTTCTTTACAGGAGTCTTTATCTTGAAGGAGGGTTAACATTGAGCACCGAGAAGAAAGTTGCCAAAATTGCTGTTTTGGGCGAAAAGAAGAAAGTAAAAAAGCTCTGTAAACTGGCTCTTGATAAAGATCCGGAAGTTCGGGCGGCTGTTGCAACCGCGTTGGGTCCTATCAAGCAGGACGAGGCTTTTAATACTCTGGTTGATCTGGTTCGCAATGGCGACATCAATGTACGTAAAGCTGCGGTCATCGCGCTTGGCGTCAACGGTAGAAAAGCAGGGGCAGAACACATTCGCAACATTATGACTCAGGAAGCCAATGCATCTATTGTGCCGGTGTGCCAGGAGTCCATCGCACAGATCATTGCAAGCGACGAGAGATAACTACATAAAAAATGCTGTTTTGCAATTGCAAAACAGCATTTTTTGTTCTAAACAGATTTCACCGAAATCCGGCAATTTGCTTTTTCAACCTTCTAAACGCCGGTGATCTCCCTCCCGCCAGTCATTTTTCTTTTTTTCATAATATTTCTTTTTCGCCGCGTACATTTTCTTTTCAGCTTCTTTTATGATAGCGCTCATAGAGGTGACTTTTTCCTGCCATTGAACGCCAATCGAAATATGTACTCCTTCTTTTTCCAGTTGTTCTGCAACATCACGGCTCAATTGATTGACCGTTTCTTCATCTACGTCCACACAAAAAGCTAAAAACTCATCTCCGCCAATCCGGTAAGTATACTGATCTCCAAATTTTTCTCGCAATGTTCTGGCTGTAGCTTTCAACATTTCGTCTCCCGCATCATGCCCCTTCTGATTATTTAATTCATGAAGACCATTGATATCCATATAGACGCACGCCAAAGATTTGTTATATCGTTTCAGATACTCCGGCAAGTCCATTTCATACCGATTCCTATTATAAAGACCCAGGAGCGTATCGCTTTCTCCTAACTCTTTTGCGGCATTATAGATTCGCATATTATGGCTGAACATGCTAAAGCTGAAGCTTACGCTTTTCAGCAGCGTCGGGTTCATCTTTCCCTCCGGCATATTACAGGCAAACAGAATCCCGCAAATACTGCCGTCCATATCCTCTACAGATACTGCCATGAAATTATATAGGGAATCTGCCTCCTGGTTCGGACAGATCTTCCGAATTTCTTCCCGATCCGCTGCCTCAAATTGAGAATTTCCCTCTTCAAAATACTTCAGAACGCAGCTAAGGCTCTCTCTCCACTCTGCTCCGGATCTATCTGTGTTTTCATGGGCGTCCTTTTCCCACAGGAAAAGGCTATCGACGTCCCGCTTTGCCATTGCCCAAAATCCCGCCTTTTCTGCGGAAGTAATCCGTGCAATCTTCTCCAGCGCCGTTTTGATATGTTCCTGTTTTTCATGGGCGTTGAAGAGCAAATTTCCCACATCGTACATATAATTAATTGCATCCAGCTGGCTCTGCTTTTCACCGGTTTCCCGGCGTACATAGCGAAACATCCACAAAAAATATAGAACAAAGCACAGGCCTTCAAACAGCAGAAACGCATTTAGTATTTCTCTAATCACATTTGCCCTTGCAAACACCACATCCTCCGATACGGATAGGGCAATCCGCCAGTTGTTGATTTGCAGAGGTTCATAATAAAAATACAGATACTTCCCAATCGTTTTGGAGACAAAAACAACATATCCTGTCTCCCCATCAATCAATCCCTGTTTTAACTGCTCGTGATTATAGCCTCGAGCCATCGGCCTTTCGCCAAGATCCCATATATTCCCCGGTTCATTATGCCAGGTATCTACCAGGAAATCTCCGGTTTCTCCGTCAATGATATATATGGCGGCTTCGCCCCCATAGGGTTCACCCATCAGTTTCTCCGGCAAGCTACCCAACTCTACCACTCCATAGAGCATGGCAATCGTCTCCCCATCCCGATTGACGGGAACATAGTGCCGCAGAACATATCGCTCTTCCTGATCCTCACCAGTTACATCTAGTTCCCGGTCCGTAATATGGGCCCCGAGGTCTTTCAGCTGGTCGAAGGATAGAAAGCCGTCCACATCAACACGGCGGCCACCTTTTATGAGCACGGAGTTATCCGGCAACAGCAGCTCCAGCCGGGACATCATCCCTACTGTGTCATAGGAATCCAAAATACCCCATAAATCGGAAGACGTTAAATCCTGATATCCCGCAACAACTGTGGAGATCATTTCCAGTTGTTCTCTGTCGCTTTGTGCATAGGCCTCAATGTCCTGCGCCAGCGCTTCTGTTTCTTCATGGAGACGTTCGAAACTGCGGTCTTCCTCTATTCGATTGATATAGCCCGTTACAAAAAAAGAACCAAGTGTCATTAGGAAAATTAACACCAGCGTTACCGTCATTGGTTTTTGCCAATGAACCCCATGTTTCTTTTTCATAGCTTCTCCTCCAGAATATGAAACCAGTTTGCATTACATCGTGCAAGCCATTTAGACTGCGCTCGCTGCCATAGGCCTGTTCATACCTGTTTGTAATAACAGTTCCTAAACGCTGATGCCATTATATCAGAAAGTCTACGAAAAAGATAGTCTTTTTTCGGCTGAATGATAAGAAGCAGCTTCACCAGTTTATAAAACTTTCTATCATGGAAGTCAGGCAACATGGAACAGCGCGCTTTTTCATAGAAATAACAAGCTGCAAAACCGTATAAAGTCAGTGCATAAGAAACGATTTATCGTATTTTGCGGCATTGCGGCTGCCGGTTTATTTATAAAAATAGAGAGCGAAAGCACCACAAAGCTTTCACTCTCTATCGTCATATCAGGGGGGGATAGCCGGCAAAACACGCTCTTTGCCGGTTCTGGCCGAAATCCGGCTACCAACAAATATCCTGTTTAACCTCATTTTCTACAGGTTTCAAAGCCACCAGCAAATACCTATGTGTAGACGCCTCTAAACTTCCCTTTTCGTCTAACATTTGTTGCGCTTTACACAAATTATCAAAGCAGGATTCTACAGAAAACCCCGGGAATTCCCACTCGATTATTCGAGCAAACCATACCAACGCGCCAACGTCATAAAACTTAATTTTAGAAAACGCTTCCTTCGAATGTAAAATTTGAAAACCTCTCTCGAGAAATTTTTTACGCACTTTTTTAAGGTATTGTTCGGGGTAAGGGATTTCCGTATTGGGAAGCAGTAGCTCAACCAGTTCCCGGTCATTCTCTGCGCCGACTTGCTGGGTCATAAATATGCCGCCGGGCTTCAAGATACGGAACAACTCACCGACATCAAAATCGCCGTGACGGTTGATGACGATATCAAATGAGCAGTCAGAAAATGGCAGATGACCGGCATCCTGCGATTCCCAAAAGTCTATTCCAAGCGGTAACAGAATCGACCTGCACAAGGCAATATTGGGAGGATAGCCTTCTGTCGCACTGGTGTTGCTATGCGGATGATTTAAACGTAATAAAAACTCTCCGCCTCCGGTATCCATATCCAGCAACTTGTGATTGGGAGATAAATATTGGCGTATTATTGCCTCAAAGTTCCATGGTATGTCCAGGCCTTCTTCATAGCGGCCTTCAATATGAGAAAAATCCCACCCATGGATATGCGCAGCACGTTCTTCCTGCAACCACTGCATTTTTAATAATTCTAAATGCATATCGACTACTCCTTTTTATAACATGGCATTCGGTTATAAAATCGGTGCAGCCTCCTAATAGCAAAATATGAAATTCTCGATACAGTCCGCCATCAGAGATACTGCACCGAGCTGATATCTCGAATAGGTCTCATTAAGAGTTCACCGCCCTTCAAACAATTCTATCATATGCTGGCTTGCGTTTTTAACGATTTCTATACCCGGCGTCACTCATAAAATACAAGAACTAAAAGCTCTCCGGCACGAGGGCCAGTTTATTAATCGATTCATGCGCCCGGACAAGTGCGTCATAGACCGCCAGGACATCTTCCGAAGTCCATGTACTGAGATCCTTTTCATCAATAACGCCGCTGCTCTCTTACAGGATTTTCGCAAGCTGCTCCTCATCTGCAACGGCAACAACTGCTTGAACAGCGGCATTGTTCTGTGCCTTTTTCAAATTCAAAATCAAGCTGTCAATTGATCCTTTTGACTGCACTTCGAAAACATAAATTGCTTTCCCCATGTTGCCGATCCTGGCTTCCCAAACAGCATCAACTACGGCCCCGGCAGTAATCCGCACCTCCGCACGGCTTTCAAATCCGAGCAGCTCCCCAATTGCAACCAGCTTTTCCTTGATTTCATCATGCAGAGATTTCGAGTCCCTCGCCGTTGCAGGCCTGTCCACAACAGCAACAGTCTGCGGTTCATGAATAGACGCTATCTTTTCCGCCAGCGGCAGAACTTCATCCCACAAAAAATAGTCCACCGCCAGCAAGTCTGTATTTTCCGCGCCGGCATCCGCCATGACTGCTGCAATCCTCCTGGCTGTATTACAAATCTCTGCATACCTTTTTCCCGTATACTGATAGTTGTACTTCGGCATATCGGCCACGTCGAGATACGTATAGCATAAAATCGTAGTTTTATTAAAAATGGCATATTCGCGCGGATTGGCATAAGTCAGCAGTTCGCTGATGGTGGCAGGGCCAAGGCCCTTTACATTCTTGAGAAACGTATCCCAACGTTTTTCAATGGCAGAGCTGCCAAAAAGTAACTCGGCAAGCTGCTTTTTTACAGTTTCAAAGCCGTTGTCCGCTATCAGCTTGTCCACAACGTATTTTTTGTTGCCCCATATCAGCATAGACCAGAGTTTGCTGATATACGCAAGAAATTCATCTTCGGTCATGGCAAGAAGCCTGGTTTTTCCAAAAGACTGGTAGTATTCTCTGCGTTCCCTGCGTTCCGCCCAGCGCTCATCGTAATATGCCGCATTCGCTTTCTTTTTAGATATATAGGCGCGGATGGCCGATCTCAGTCTGGCTTCATTCATTTCTCTTCCTCCCCATATGTTCTATACACAGGACTCAAAAAAGTGCGGACACCCACAGCGCTTCGCTCTCAATTCAAATTATGTACCAAAACGCTCGCCCTTAAGGGTAACTTTACGCAATGCCTGAATATTTTTGCAATTTACCGGCTTCATCCAAGACCGTTTCACCTTCGGAAAAGATTAAGGAAAAAAGTGTCTACCCAATTTATCTGTTGCAAGCCTTACGGTTTCGTCTACAAGCAGCGAAATAAAAAAATCCGCTGGGGTCTTTGTGACCTCAACGGATCTCTTGTTGACATCATCAGAGCCGTCCCGAAAACAGTAACGCTGCCATTTGGAAAAAAGCAGATATTCATCCAATGTCCAATCTGGTGGACACTAAGGGACTTGAACCCCTGACCCCCTGCACGTCAAGCAGGTGCTCTAGCCAACTGAGCTAAGTGTCCAAAAGCTTTTATATTATAGCGCGGGAGCGTGGATTTGTCAAGCCTTTGCGCGGTAGAATCTTTTCTTTTTTGGTTTCATCGCTGCCGGCCTTGCAAATAGACAGAAATGGTTTTTATCTCTTGCGTTCTTCCGCGTAACGTGCTATAATCATATTTCTTCGAATAAAAAAACGTACGGCGCTGTAAGGAGGGAAAAATGGACACGAAATCGCGTGAATTTGAGCTTTCCTGGCTCAAATATGTACTGGACAGGGTGAAAACGGCGAAAGAAGACGCCGAGACCCGAAAAGCCGCTCTCGACGAGCAGGTTGAGGAATGGCTGAAGGCCTATAACGATGAAAACGTTGAGCTCTTTATGCAGCTGGTCGTAGGAACGGACATGCAGGAGGGGCTTGCAAAGCTCCTGCACGTGTACCGCAATGCCGAAAACTCCCCATATTTCGGAAGAGTTGATTTTGCCGAACAGGGGGAGGAAGAACGCCGCATTTATATCGGCCGCGGCGGCATCACAACGCCGGACAATGAAATGCTGGTCGTGGACTGGCGCACGCCGGTTGCAAATCTCTATTATGACGCGCAGCCCGGTCCTGCCTCCTATGTCTCGCCGGACGGCACGATTGAAGGCGAAATGGGCCTGAAACGTACGTACAACATTAAAAACGGCGTGCTTGACGACTATTACGACGCGGACGTGATTACAAACGACGAACTGCTGCAGGAATACCTCGCAAAAAATGCGGACGTTGTGCTGCGCGATATTGTCGCAACCATTCAGAGCGATCAGAATGAGATCATTCGTGCGGAACCCTGGCGCAACGTCATCGTACAGGGCGTGGCGGGAAGCGGCAAAACAACCGTTGCGCTGCACCGGCTCTCGTATCTGGTCTTTAATACCGGCACCAAAGAGAACCGCTACTGTGTCATCGGCACAAACCGGATGTTTCTAAACTATATTTCCGGTATGCTGCCGGACCTCGGTGTGGAGAGCATCCGTCAGAGCGTGCTGCGCGAGCTGCTGCTGCACATCCTCTTCTATCAGCCGGATGTGAAATCCGCAGATGCGCCGGCGGAAAAAGCGTCTCTTGCTTTTGCGGATGCGCTGCGCGACTTTGTCCGTGCCTTCGAAGAACGGATCTTCCTGACGGAAGATGTGACGCTTGCAGGCGAAACGCTGGTCTCCTGCGCGGAGGTTGCGGAAAATTTCGCGCTGCGTCCCGCTGTACCCATGCGCGAACGCGCGGAAAACTTTACAAATCTGATCGACCACCGCGTAAAAACGCGCCTTTCATCCATCCTCGCGCATGTGGAGGACGATTACGACCGCCGTATCGCCGAAACGGACGGCCGTGAGGCGAAAAGCCGCCTGATTGATGAGAAATATGCCCGCTTAAAACAGGTGCGTACAGAGGCGAAAACCGTTCGCCGCGCATTTTCAAACCGCCTGAAAAAATATAACGAGACAAAGCTTTATCTGGAGTTTTTAGGCGAGTATGCCGGACGGAGCAGCGCGGCGCTTGACCTGGCCGCGTCTACTGCGCGCAACCTCAAACGTAAGATTTACGACCTGTATGACCTGTGCGCGCTTGCATACATCTCCTGCCGCCTGACCCCAAACGAGCGTACGAAGGCTTTTGATCACATCGTGATTGACGAGGCGCAGGACTTCGGCCCGACTGCATTCCTTGCGCTGGCTACGTGTTTTCCGCAGGCGCGGTTTACAATACTGGGCGACATTGCACAGAACATCCACGGCGAGAGCGGGCTTGCCGCATGGGATGATATTGCGCCGCTTTTTCCCTCGCTCTTCTTCCGGGCGCTTACCAAGAGCTACCGCAATACCATTGAAATTGCGGCGTTTGCCAACCGCGTGCTCGATAAAATTGGGACAGGCTACGAAATCACGCCCGTTGTGCGCCACGGACGCGAGGTGGAGTTTGCACGCGCACGGGACTTTGCGGATAACATCGACCGCACGGCGCGCGCAATTCGGGAGACAACGCGTCCCGGTGGGAGCACCGCCGTCATCTGTCATGACGAAAGGGAGGCGGAGGCAGTATATCGGGAGCTGTCTCCGCGCATCGACGCCACGCTGATCCGTAACGATACGGATCTCTATGAGGGCGGTGTGGTTGTGACGCCCGTCGCCGCCGTGAAGGGATTGGAATTTGACACGGTCGTTGTATTCAATGCGTCGAAGGAGGCCTGGCCGGACGATCCCGGTACGGCGAAACGGCTGTATGTTGCGCTGACGCGCGCGCTGCATGAATTGCATATCTTTTATCAGGGCGAACCGTCTGCGCTGCTTTCGGAAACGTAAAAAAGACAACCGCATTAAAAGGCATCAGGGACACCAAAAACGGTGTCCCTGATGCCTTTTAATACGCAAAATCGAATGAGATTACAGGACCCAACGAAAGAAACGTGCTGCCCCGGTTTTTTAAACGGAGATTTTTTTACTCTCGACAAATTCTACAATTCGCAGCCAGTCTTCTGCAAAGAATCCGTGTCCGCCTGAACGCATGGCATAAGCAATGTTGCCGGCGTTGAAGAAGTCTCCCGGTACGGGATACCGGTAACCCGGCACGGGATGCGGCCCTTCATAGAGGAATCCGGGCTTGCCCAGCAGTTCGTGCGCCGGACTGCCCGCCACACACGCGAGCATTTCCCAGTATGGATCGCACCAGTAATCCTCCAGCGCACCGGTTACAAGCAGGTTGCGCGGCGCAAACGCCGCCACGATAAAGTGCGCGTCAAAAGGCAAGTCGTCCTCGCGCCCGGCATAGGACCCGTATTTTTCGCAGAACCAATATGGCGCATAAGTCGAAATATTTGCCACGGTTTCACCGACCTTGCCGCGTACGATCGCCGTGCCGGCGGTACCGGAACAGACGGAGACGACATGCTGAATCCGGTCGTCAAACAGCGCGCCGGCCAGGGCCGTTTTGCCAAAGCGCGAACAGCCCGCCATGACGGTGTTGGCAAGGTCAAAACCGCCGCGCTGCGCAAGATAGGTACGGATATAACTCATGCACCGGCCCCAAATCAAAAGCTTTCCCGCGTCGTCCGGCTTGTGACCATCCGGGTAAAGCACAGCGGGGAGCCCGTCGTCATAACCCGGGCCGTCCGCCGTAATACTCGCACACCAGGCGTGCGCGACGGCAAAGCCGTGTTCGAACACCTCGGCCGGCGGCGCGGCAAGGTAACGCGGATCATATCTCATACCGATGGTAATGATACAGGCCGGGTTATTGCAGTTCACAGGCAGAGAGAGCGTGAAAGGAAGCAGGAACGAGCCGTCCGGATAGGTTAGCTCCAGCGTAATGGTCTCAGAGCGGGCGGCGCAGTTTTCCAGGAGGCCGAGATCTTCACGCTTCACTTCACGGATAGAGATGGGATCCGGCGGCAGCTTGCCATACAGCTCATTCTGCAGGAGCGCAAGGATCTCCTCCCGGCGCTTGGGCCAGGTTTGCGCAGTCACGGCGGATCCGTCGTCGTGCCGCATTACGTCTGGGAGGTTCAAATACTTCAGTACCTGTTTCATGCGGGTCTCTCCTTTTTCAATATTTTGATGGTATCAGTTTACAGGACTTCACTGAGATATGCAAGACCCCAATTGTACGCTCGCAGCTCATTCTGTCTTGCTGGCAGGGGGCGAAGCCACGGTGCGGAGCAGATCGGAAAGCGTTATGCTGTCGACATAGTCGCTGATGACCCGGTAGAGGCCCTCCCAAAACCCGACAGAGGGGCATTCCCCGCGCCGGGGACAGATATTTTCCGCTCCTTCCAGGCATGCGACGGGCGCAAGCTCTCCCTCCACAGCGCGCAGGATGTCGCCCACCCGGCAGGTTTCCGGCCGTACGGCGAGCCGGTATCCGCCGCCTGCGCCGCGCGTCCCTGTGAGCAGACCCGCCCGGCAGAGCGCGGGGACAATCTGTTCCAGATATTTCAAAGTGATGCCCTGCCGGCCGGCAATGACCTTCAGGGGAATGACGCCGCTTGTGTCCTGACCTGCGATGTCCAGCATGACGCGCAGTGCGTAGCGGCCTTTTGTCGATATCTTCATCGCGTTTTTACCCACCTGTTGTTCTATTCATAGTTATACCATCTGTTTACTGGGAATTCAAGAGGCACAGCGGCGCTTTGCCCTGCGGCAGAAACAACGCCTGCACAATTTGATACGGCGCGGCATATGATGTCATAGATCCGCATGGTATAACGGAAGGAGTTAATCATATGGCAAATAACGACTTTGAAACGCTGGCGCGCGCGTTGCTCTCCGGGCGGCAGGGGCAGTCGGCCGCCGGTGTGCTTGACAAAATGGGTGCGCTGCTGAAAACCGAGGACGGCCGCCGGCTTCTGACTCTGCTTGCTTCCGGCGGCGCCGATACAATTAAGGCTGCGGCGCAAGCCGCGCTGCGGGGCGACGAGGCGACGGCACGCGCGGCCATGATGTCGCTGCTTGGCACGCGCGAGGGCGCAATGCTTGCCAAACGCATGGCTGACGCCATGAACAACAACAAACGTTAGGAGGAGTCTATGGATGAGCTTGGCCGCGTCATAGCGAATCTTATGAACTCCATGCCCGGGGGCGGCACAGACGGCGCGGAACCTTCCGCGCCGCCGGACGGGACGTCCGAGCCGTTTGCCACCGCGGGGATGGATGCCACGGAAACCGGCGCCGGAATGACGGAGGGAGGAAATCCCGAGGGCGGTTCTGACGGGGATCTTTCGTCATTGCTCCCCAGCATCGGAGGCGGGGACCTCATGGAAATGCTCGGCGCCATGGGCGGCGGTATGCCGTCTGATAATCATAAAATCCAGCTCCTGCTTGCATTGAAGCCCTATTTGCGGCCCGAACGCTGCGAGAGGATAGACCGCCTGTGCCGCCTGATGGACACTGCGTACGGCGTTCGCGGCGCACTGCGTTCCTTAGGAGGGATCTTCCATGTATAACCGCTATTCCCTACATATCGACGATGAATTCAGTCCGGTACCCGCTTTTGCGGGGCCCCAGGACCGTCCCGGCGGACCGGGGCAGAACCCGCCGCCGCGCCCACACGACCCGCCGCACCACCGCCCGCCGCGGCCGGATCCGCCGGCCCACCGTCCGCCGCCCCCACCTCCGATACATACGCCGAAGGATCCCTGCGACGACGCTTCTCTTTTTGGTTCACTCAAATCTCTTTTGGGGAATTTCCATATACCGAAGCTCGAACTTGACGACATTCTGTTGCTTGCCATTGCGTATCTGATTCTGCGCGAGAGCGGAGACGACGACCTGATCCTCATTCTTGCCGCACTGTTCTTTTTTGGACTGTTCGACTAAGGAGAAAAAAAGACCCCGTACGTGCCGAACAATCGGCCTGAACGGGGTCTCTCTGTACCGGTTACCGCGTCAGCTTAAAACCGGACTCGACCGTAGTCGCTTCATAACCTTCCATCACGTCGTTGCGCCATGCCTCATAGGCATCGGAGCGCATTGCTTCGTCAAGGCGCTGCGCCTTGTAATTCTCACCGAGACCTACGAAATAGACAATGTGCCAACCATATTCGGACTCTATAATTTCACAGTCTCCGGCCTTACGCGGACCAAAAAGCCACTCGTCAATCGGCGTAACCATCTGGCCCTGGTAAACATCCTCATAAAGGCCACCGGTTGTTCCGTCGCCGTCGGCAGAATAGGTATTCGCTAAAATTTCAAAATAATCTTCCGTGGATCCGTTTTCTACCCACTCGTCGTAAAGTTCCTGCGCGCGTTCCTGGGCGGCTTCTTCCGCACCCTCTACCAGATTACCGTCCTCGTCCTCTTCCGGGGCAATCAAAACGTGGCGCATGTTGACGAGGTTATAGTCATTGTCGGAGCGCGAAATAAACATGGCAATGTAAAATTCGCTGTCGCCTTCGATGACCGTAACGTCGCCGGATACACGGGCGTCGTCAAAGAGCCAGTCGGAGAGATCGGTGTTGGCAAAGGAGCTGTAGGAGAGGCCGTGATAGAGTATGGCGCTGCCATCTTCATAATTGGCACTCGTATCCTCCGGCACAATGCTGACGACATAGTCAATGAAATCCTGCTCGGTTTCAACTGCGTCGTAAACGCCGTTCGCAAGCGCCTGCGCTTCCTCATAGGTAAGCGTGTCGTCCTCCGTACTGCTGCCGTCAGAGGTGTCGGCGTCGTTATTCGTTGTATCAGCGCCGTCGCCCGCATCGGTTCCGCCGGTGGAAGCAGCGCCGTCGTCCGTATTCGTGGTAGTGTCGGTACCGTCGTCCGTTGCGGCGTCGGTGTCCGTATCGGCGGTATCGGTACCGTCCGTTGCGGCGCTGTCGTCCGCTGATTCAAAGGAGATGGGATAAATGCGTGCCGTTACAGAGTCAATCTCATTGCGGTTTTCCTGATAATACGCTTCGATTTCCTCATCCGTAAAGGTGAAACCGGCTTCAATATCCGCCGCATACTCGGTGGCAACGGTGACGATATTCAAAAGCTCGCGATAAAGCGCCTCGTTTACGCCTTTCCCGAACACCGCGCCGAGATAATTATTGAGGGAATAACCGGCGCTCTCCGCCGCAGAGGCCATGGAAGATACGATATCCTCCATCTCCGCCTGCGCGGCCTCGTCAAGGGTATAGCCGTTTTCTACGGCTGCATCGTAAAACGCATAGATCTCCGTTAAGTCGGAGAGCGTGGTCTCCGTCAGATAGTCCTGCCATGTCTGCGTCTCGGAATACTGCTGCTCATCCAGCGGCGTAGACGTGTCGATAATCATGCTTGCGTAATCGCCGTACGTCTCCTGAATTGCACTGTAGGTATTCTGATAGGCGTTCTGATAATAATAGTTAAACGCAGCGACGGAAATATCATGGTCGCCGATTTCGACTGCGGTTTTCTGGCGGTAGTATGTCGTCGACGTGAAATAAGACACCAAAACGATTGCGACAAAAGCCACAACGCCTGCCACGATTCCAATATTGCGCCACAGCTTGGTCCGGCGCGCCTTTTTTGCCGAAATGTTTCCGGCCTTCCTGTTATCTGCCATTGCTTACTCAGTCCTTTTCTGATAGTAACGATTGCCCCGCTCCTGTAAAAACGGTGCATACCTGATTATTATAAGGGATAACCCGCCGTCATGCAAGAGCAAACCGTGAAGTTTTCGCAAACTTTCCGGAATTTTTCCGTGTACGGCGGCGCCGCTTCGCCGCAAAGCCGTATGAGGAGAACCGCCGAAACGGCGGTTGACAGGCCCGGACGGCTGTGATATGCTAAACGCAGTGCGCCCGCACCGGCGCATGCTTTTTTATGTGTAAACGGATGGCCTGCGTGGATCCGGCCCGCAACAGAAAAGGAAACTGCGGGCTTTTATGGGGAGGATACATATGAACCGTTTCTTTGTCAGGGACAAGTCGTTTTACCGCACGTTTTTCCGGCTGACCTGCGTGATCGCGCTGCAAAACGTACTGGTATACGCCGTCAACCTTGCGGATAACGTGATGATCGGCGCATACAGCGAGACGTCGATGTCCGGCGTGGCGCTGGTCAATCAGATTCAGTTTATGCTGCAAATGCTGGTCAACGGCGCGGGCGAAGGGTTGATCGTAATGGCCTCGCGTTACTGGGGCGAGCGGAACCTTACGTCGATCCATAAGACCGTTTCCATCGGTATGTGGATGGGCATCGCATTTGCGGTGCTCATGTGGGCGCTGGTGTTCTTTTTCCCGATGCCCGTTCTGCGCCTGCTGACGCCGGAGGAGCCTGTGCTGGCAGAGGCCGCGGTTTATCTGCGCATCGTCTGTTTTTCCTACGTGTTTTTTGCCGTCACGCAGCTTCTTCTTGCCTCCATGCGCAGCGTGGAGACGGTTAACGTCGGCTTTGCCGTGTCGCTGGTAGCGCTGGTGGTCAACGTTGTTTTGAACTACGCCCTGATTTTCGGCAAGTTTGGATGCCCGGAAATGGGCGTTGCCGGCGCCGCGTGGGCGACGCTTACCGCACGCATTGTGGAAACGGTGGTGACTGTGATCTACGTCCGCTTCTTCGACCGGAAGCTGCGTCTGCGCCTGCGGAATTTCTTTCATATTGACGGAGCCCTTCTGCGGCACTATGTGCGCTACGGCTCGCCCGTCATTCTCTCCAGCGGCGTATGGGGTATTGGCATGGCGGCGCAGACCGCCATCCTGGGCCACATGGGCGCGGCGTCTATTGCGGCAAATTCCATTGCCACAACTGCGTTTAATATCCTGACGGTTGTGACCTATGGATCGGCCAACGCTTCGCAGGTGATTACCGCGAAGACCATTGGCGAACAGCGCGTGGAGGATGCCAAGCAGTATGCCAAAACGTTTCAGATACTGTTCCTTGGTATTGGGATCGTGACAGGGACGCTGATTTTCTTCCTGCGGGACCTGATTGTGAGCATGTACAAAATTTCCGGCGAGTCCGCCGCGCTGTCCCGCGACTTTTTGGCGGTGCTGTCCGTTACGGTGGTCGGCACGTCGTATCAGATGTCCTGCCTGTGCGGTATTGTCCGCGGCGGGGGCGACACCCGGTTTGTGCTCTATAACGATATGATCTTCATGTGGGGCATCGTTCTTCCGTTGACGGCGCTTGCCGCCTTTGTGCTGCATTGGCCGCCGGTCGCCGTGTTTGCATGCTTGAAGTCCGACCAGATCACAAAGTGCGCGGTTGCGGTTGTGAAGGTAAACCGCTACCGCTGGATCAAAAAGTTTGATCAGACGCCGGCCGTAAAAGAGTAAACCGCAGAAGCAGAAAAAACGGCGGCGCAGCAGGAAGCGACGCGGGATCTCCCGCGCCGCTTTTTACGCTACGGCAGGGTCCCTCTGTAACACCGGCGGGCGGATAAACGTGCTTTTCTGCATGGATTTTCGGGGGCGCAACGGCTGGTTGCGCAAATTCCACGTGCGGTTGGTTGCATGCAACCGGCACATTTAATATCGTAAAGCCATAGACAGGAGGGTTTCATATGGAGTTTGGAAAAAAACTTTGTGAGCTCCGGCGGCGGCAGGGACTTTCCCAGGAGGCGTTGGCAGAACGTCTCGGCGTCACACGGCAGGCGGTTTCCAAATGGGAAACCGGCGAATCCCTGCCGGATATTGACCGGCTTATCGCGTTGTCAGAGGTGTTTTGTGTCAGTACGGACTACCTCGTAAAGGGCACGGAACCGCAGGCGTCTGCGGCGCCCGAACCGGCGGCTCCAGCGGCGCCCGCCGCCGCACCGGAATGCCGTCCCAGGATAGAAAAACTGGCGCAGCTTGTCGTTGGCTGGGTACTGACGGGCGTGGGCGCGCTGGGGTTTATCATTGTATGGGTGCTTTCTACCATGATTGTCACCTACCGGCAGGTCACATCGGCGGCGCCGGGCGCGGGCGGTGCATATGATGTTTGGGAGGTGCCGGAGTATACCCTCGGCGGATTTATTTCGCAGTATAACCTGGAAGCGCTGCTGACCGTTTGCGGCGTGCTGCTTGCCGTGGGAGTGGGTCTATTGATCCGGCGCTGGTATCAATTGCGCAAACCCCTGGATCCGGATGAGCGCGAACCGTTATTCTAATAGAAAAAAAGAGGCTCAGGAGAGACACTCCGTAAGGAAGTGGTGCACTGCCCCATTATGTGCGGACAGCACAAAAAAGAGCCCTGGTAGGAAATATTGAGTTTTAGTAGGAGAGGCGTCGCGCCAGCGGCGCCTCTCCATTCTTTAACTGGATGCGCTCATGGTTGTAAAAGAGGATATATCGGTCAATCATCTCGTTGGCTTCAG
>URVL01000032.1 GCA_900551265.1 uncultured Eubacteriales bacterium
GCGGAATTCCTTTCCCTTGCGGTCTGCTTCGCCGCTCGTCTCAATTTCGGCGGTTTCCGACTCGGTCGCGTCATTGGTTTCGGCGGATGTGTCCTCGGATGTGTCCTCGGCGGAGGAGGATTCGGTTTCCGGTTCGGTCGTTCCCTCCGGTTCGCCTTGCGTGGCGGTAGCCGAGGAGGGTACATCGGTCGTTTGCTCCGTTCCGGAGGGGGCGGCGGAAACCGTTTCCGTGGTGTCGCCTGACGTGCAGGCTGCCAGTTCCGCCACGCTGCCGAGCAGCATCAGAAGGCAGAGCAGGAGGGAGAGAAAGCGTGCTTTTTTCTGTTGGGTACGGATTGCGTGTGTTGTGCCCATGGGCAGGTTCCTTTCGATATTGCCGCGTTGCGGTTACGGCAGTTTAGCGATTTTTTCGTTGGCGTCCGCCAGAATCTTTTTCATTTTTTCGTCCCATCTGCGGGAAGCGGAGGCTACCTTGGCAGTGGTAGAGCAGAGCAGGGGACGAAGCTCGTCACGCAGGACAAGACCGGAGAACATATTGCTGCAGGTGCTGGAGAAATCGAACTGAACGGTTTCAAAAATCAGATCGAGCATCTCAACGGATTGCGGATCCTGCATGAACTTGAGCGAGAGGTTGGTGTTGTAGTAGGCATTCGGGATAATCTTGCCGCTGTTCCATGCCATCGACTCCAGCACGGCACCCAGCATGGAGACGCGCTCCGCCGACTTGACACCGGCGGAAATGCCGAAGCAGGACACCTGATCCTGCACGTAAGAGTAGTAGCGGGTTTGCGCCTTGTCAAACTTAGGGAGGGGCGCGATGCCGTAGGACATGGGGGTAAGTGACTCGATTTCGGTCTCCATGTCAAGGAACAGGCAGGTAACCATCATGGCATTCTTGGCGGTAAAGGCGTTGATGATGTTCTTGGTTCTGCCTGCCCAGTCCTCGATGCTGGTGGAGTTCCGGTAGAAGTAGGTGGAGGCATCGTTGTACAGCAGGGAGACCTTGGCTTGCAGGTCGGAGACGCGCTTCAGCGAGTCGGTGTCGAACTTCAGTGCCTGCGTGTCCGCATCCTTGACAACGAGCTGGATATTCGCCGCCACCATATAGGGGTTGTTGGTCTTGCCGACAAAGAAGGTGTCGGCCATATTATAGAGAACCATAACGAGAGAACTCAGAATCGTCGGGACGACGAGCTTTCCAACGGCCCTGGGTATCGGCATTTGCTCAAAGAGCGCCGTGTTATAGTGCGAGTTACTCATAGATTTACTTCACCTGAAACTTTCAAAAATAACGTAAGCGGCGCGGAATTTTGCCGCGCCGAACCACAGGAGATTAGTGCTCCAGGGTTATATTCTCACCGATCATGCCGAAATAAGCGCCCTCGTCGGTGATACCGGAATCTTTGTGGCAGATGCGCCACTTATTGTTTGCGGTAAGCAGTGCGTTTTCGCCCGTTCGCGCAATCTTTTTCTCAAGATCCACATTTGTGCCCTTCGGCAGAACGATCACGCAGCGGAACCCATCCGGATTTGCGTTGCAGGGCGCGTAGTGCAGGCAGGTGGCGTATAGCTCCACCGCCGTGCCGGCCGGAACGCGGAACAGCTCGACCTTTGAGGTGTCGTAAGTATACGCATCCGTGATATCCTGCTGCATACCGACCATAATGATGAGGTCCGTCACCGCAATATCGACCTCGGAGGAACGGTGATACTCCAGCGCGTTGAGCGCATAGTTGTTGCCGTTGCAGTATCCGATCTCAATCGGCAGCTCGCCGAATACCTCGTCCTCGAGAATTTTCTTTGTACTTTCGACCGCCTCCAGCTCCCGGACAGAGGGAACATAGGCCACGTCTGCGGGCAGGGGCGTGTATTGGTTCATGGCGTCCAGGAGGGGCGTCCAATCGTAACCTTTGATGACGCGTCCGTATTTTTTAAAGGAGGCGTCGCATACGCATTTGATTTCCATAAGATAATCTCCTTCCTTTTCCCGGATAATGATACTTGTATTTTATCATGCCGGATGCTAAAATGAAAGACATAAACCGAATTTTTTATCAGGAGGGTCTTCTATGGTCACAAAGCTTCCCTTTGGTACAGGCATTGACGGCGAGGCGGCTTCGCTTTATAAAATTGAAAATGCAGACGGCTCTTACGCCGCCATTACGGACTACGGCGCCACTGTTACGCAGATCGTCGTACCGGATAAAAGCGGTGTGCTGCGCAACGTTGTGATGGGGCACAGCGATGTGCAGGGATATCAGAAAGCCGGCGGCTTCTGGGGCGCAACGATTGGGCGTGTCGGCAACCGCCTGGGCGCTTCACAGTTTGAGATCAACGGCAAAACCTATCGGGTACTCGCAAACGATGGCCCGAATCACCTCCACGGCGGCGCAAAAGGGTTTGACAAGCGCATGTGGGAAGGCGAAATTGTGGACGAAAACAGCGTGAAATTTTCCCGGATTTCCCCGGATGGCGAGGAGGGTTATCCCGGTACGCTGACCGTCAGCGTGACGTTTACCTTCGACGCGGATCACCGTCTTACCATCGCCTATCATGCCGTCTCCGATGCGGATACCCTCTGTAACCTGACAAACCACAGCTACTTCAATTTAAACGGCACTACGGGCGAGTCGGCGGGCCTGATCCTGGGACACCTGATGCAGATCAATGCCGCGCGCATGACCGCGTGCAGCCCGGACCTGCTCCCGACCGGCGAACTGCTTCCTGTGGATGGAACGCCGTTTGATTTCCGTACGCCAAAGCCCATCGGCCAGGATATTGATGCGGACAACATTTATATCTCCTATCCGCATGGGTATGACCATAACTTCTGTCTGGATGGAGAGGGGTTCCGGCAGGCGGCCGTCACAACCGGAGACGAGAGCGGCATTACCATGGAGACCTGGACCGATTTGCCGGGTATGCAGTTCTTTTCTTCTAACCGCCATAGCTTCTGCCTCGAGAGCCAGTGCTATCCAAACTGGAATCAGAATCCGCAGTTCCCGACGATTCTCTTGAAAAAGGGCGATGTCTATGCGACAAAGACCGCCTATTGGTTTCATTAAAAGAGTTCTGTGCCATTAAAAAGTCCCGCGCCTGCAGGCGCGGGACTTTTTATCAGTATCATACGGAGCGGGATTCGCGCTGGCTTAAGTAGTGTCGCGGGCGCGTGCAGGACGCGCTCGATACGCCTTCCATAAGCGCCGGAGCATATGATCCAGGGCGCAGAATAGAAACGCGCCGGCAAGCGTTCCCAAGGCAATTAACACGCACCAGAGCGCCGTCTCTCCCGGCGCCATGATCCGGTTATCCAGGAATAAATACGGTACGCGCTGCACCTTGTCAAAAGAGATGAAGACGCCGCCGGAAGCTGCATAAACCGCGGCATACGCCGCATACAAAAGCGGCGCGACAAGCGCCAGAGGCGCATACCACCAGCGAAACTGTCCTTTTTCATCAAAGAGAAAATAGTCCAGAAACATCATAAGCGGCGTATAGGTGTGTAAAAGAGTGTCCGACAGCGAAAACCGGGAAAAATAATCCGGGTACTGCGCACACAATTTCGGCTGCAAAACGGCATGGTATAGAAAAAATTCCAGCAGGATACAGGTGACTACGCAGAAGCGAAGCACCGTATAGACACGGCACGTATGGTAGTCAATGTCTGCAAGGTCGCAGGCAAGCAGCACAAGCGTCAGCGCAACGCAGAGTAAATTGCTCTGCATCACATAAAAGGAGAGGGCAGATGAAATCTCGGCGCCTGGTGCAAACAGGCTTAACAGTACGCCGTAAGTCGCGCCGATCAGATAGAGCAGTTTAAATCCCGCCGAAATGAAGCGGTTTCTGATTCTCATAAAATCCTCAATAACAAACAGTTTACAAAATACATAAAAAATTTAAAAACTGTCTATATAATATCATTATATTCTGCGCTTGTCTACCGATATTTCTGACGAAAATACCCTGTACTTTTGTGAAGAATCGGGAAAAACTAACGGATTTACAGGATCCCCTCGGAAAACCGTTCCGCCGGCAAACAGTCATGACTGGCTTTTTCCATCCAGCATGGCGCGTCTCCTGCGCCCGGCAAGCAGCGCGCCCGCCAGTGCAAACCCTGCGAAAACAATGACATTTGCTGCCACCACGCTGGCGCCGGCGGGCGTGGAGAGCGCATAAGATGCGGCGAGCCCCGCTACAACGCATACCACGGAAATTACCGCAGAGATTATGACGACGCTTCCAAACCGGCGGCATACGCGCATGGCCGAGAGCGATGGAAAAATAATGAGGCTGGAGATCAGCAGCGTTCCCATCAGGCGCATGCCAAGCACAACCGTCACGGCAGTCAGGACGGCGAGCAGCGAATCATAAAATCCCGTACGGGTACCTGTGGCGCGCGCAAAACTCTCGTCAAATGTCACAGAAAAGATTTTATGATAAAAAACGATGTATAAGAGCAGAACGACGCCGCACAGCACGGCGGAGAGCGCTACGTCGCCGCTGCTCATCGAGAGAATACTGCCAAAGAGGTACGCGGACAGGTCGGTGTTCATACCGCATACGCTTGAGACGATCACGCCCAGCGCCAACGCGGACGTGGAAAAAATCGCAATGGCGCTGTCGCCGCGTATGGCGCCGCGTCCGCGCAGGCGCAGCAGCAGAAAGGCCGCCGCGATGACAACCGGAACGGCAACCGTCAGCGGCGCAAGGTTCGCCGCCGCCGCGACGGCCAGCGCGCCGAATCCGACGTGCGAAAGCCCGTCGCCGATGAGCGCGTAATTCTTCAGCACCAGGCTGACGCCCAAAAGTGCGGCGCACAACGCAATCAAAACCCCCGCAAACAGCGCACGGGTTAAAAATGCATAGGAAAAAAACGCGGAAATTAATTCACTCATCTTGCTTATCCCCCAAAAAACGCCGCCCCAGTTCCGTGCGAAAATAGTCCTCCGCCGGACCGAAATAAAGCATCTCCGTATGCAGATGAAGAATACGGTTCGCACTTTCCAGCGCGCCGCGTACATCGTGCGACACCATCACGACGGTGATGCCCTCGTTACGGTTCAGCTGTTCCAGGAGCCGGTACATGTGCGCGGCTGCAACCGGGTCGAGGCCGGACACCGGTTCATCAAGCAGGAGAAGCTTGCGTGTGGCGCACAGCGCGCGGGCGAGCAGCACGCGCTGCTGCTGTCCGCCGGAGAGTTCCCGATAACTGCGGCGGGAGAGGCCGGAAAGCTCCAGCTTCTCCATATTTTCACGCGCACGCTCGCGGTCGGCTCTGGTGTAAAAAGGCAGTCCGCCGCGGTTTAAGCAGCCGGAAAGAACGACCTCCGACACACACGCCGGAAATTCGCGCTGTATCTGCGTCTGCTGAGGCAGGTAGCCGATTTCATTCTGGCGCAGGCCGTCGCCAAAGGTGATCGTACCCCGCGTTGGTGCTTTCAGCCCCAGAAGCCCTTTGATGAGCGTGCTTTTGCCGGAACCGTTTTCCCCCAAAATGCACAGATAATCGCCGGACTCCACGTCAAAAGTGAGGTTTCGGAGCGCGACGGTATTTTCATAGGTCATTGCGACATCGCGACAGGAGATCAGCGCCATCAGGCACCCTCCTTTTCCGCGTCCCTTGCCGCGCAGTCGGCACAGATACCGTACAATACGGTCTTTAATCCATCCACCAGGAAGCCGTGGTGCGCGGCGATATGCGCGTCCAATTCCGCCAAAAACTCGCAGTCGGCATGGATGAGACGGCCGCAGCGCGTACATTTCAAATGAAAGTGCCGCTCGCAGCCCTCATGCTCCCGTACATACTGCCAGCAGGCAGCGCTTGATTCATCAATGACATATTTGCGCAAAACGCCCTCGTTTTCCAGCCGTTCCAGGCAGCGGTAGACCGTGGATGCGGCAATGGGCGAACCCTCCCGGCGCAGATAGTCCACGACGTTTGCCGCCGTCAGATGCTCGCCTTCATGTGCAGTAAAATACTCCATTATTGCCTCTTTTTGGCGTGTTTTATAGCCGCCCGGCATATTCACATCTCCTCAAATTGAAAATAAAACGCAATTTCACTGGATACGGTACCACGTTTTCCGAAAAAAGTCAAGCATCCCGCGGTTGCGGTGGGTATTTAAATCTGTTAGACGAAAAATACATCTTAAAATTCCTGTTGCAGAGGTTTTTCATGAAATTGTTTTTTGATTTGGACGGCACCCTTTTTCATACGCTGCCCTGCGAGATTGCGGCGGTAGGGCAACTGTTTGCCACTCTGCATCTGCCTCCGCCGGATGAGGAGCGGATCCGGCAGCAAATCGGCAGGACAACCGACATCTTTCTGCGTGCGCTGCCGCCTTCCCAAATCGCGCCGGAATCGGTACGGGAGAGGTTCCGTGCGGCAGAACGTCGTGCCATCCGCGAGCAGGGCGCCCTGTTTCCCGGTGTACCGGACCTGCTCGCGGCGCTTGCGGCACAGGGGCAGGAATTCATCCTCCTCTCAAACGGCAGTCCGGATTATCTCAACCTCGTGCTTGACGCGACTGGTATCGCATCGTATTTTCAGACGCGCTACAGCGCAGGCGCCTATTCTTCCAAAGCGGAGCTGTTGCGGCATATTCTGATCCCGGGCGAAGCGGCAGTAGTAATCGGGGATACCGCTTCCGATCTGGAGGCCGCGGCAAAGAATCAGTTGCCTTTCATCTGTGCGGCCTACGGATTCGGCGATGCGGAAACATTGGCCGCCGCCACCTTTTGTGCCCGCGACGCCGCTGAAATTGCAGCACTCGTCACACAGCTGGATGTTTTTTCCGTCTTAAACGCCGGTTATTCACACCGGGCAAGCGCATTATTGGGATCAACGGCGTGGACACCTCCGGAAAAACCATCTTCTCCGAGCGATTTGCCCGTTTTTTGGAGATCACCGGCCTGAAAACTGCCGTCTTACATCTGGACGATTTCCACAATCCCGCAGAAGTTCGCCGGCAGGGTGAAAATGAAGTTGACGCCTACTATCAACATGCATTTGATTATGAGAAAATATGCCGGGAAATTCTTGCGCCACTCCAACGAGACGGCCGTTTGGATCGAGACGTGATGTGCCTGTCGCTCGATACGGACCGGTATGAGGTTCGGCGGCACTTTTCCTTGGATGCGGAGACGGTTCTGCTCATAGAAGGTGTCCTGCTTTTTCGCGAACCTCTTGCCGCCTACTTGGATGGGCGAATTTATTTGCAGATCAGTTTTGAAGAGGTCCTTCGCCGCGCCGCCGTACGGGATGTCCCAAAATACGGCCAGGCAATTCTGACACGATACGTGGAAAAGTATCTGCCTGTTCAAAAACGCTATCTGGCCGAGTGTGATCCGCTCCGGCAAAGCGATGTCGTCCTCGACCACGAAGACTGGCGGTTTCCCAAAATCTTGCGGATTTAATTGCAAAAAAGCCCGCCCGGTGAAGCAGATTCTCTTCAGCGGACGGGCTTTTCCATTACTTTTGCCGGTTTTTGGCCAAAAGCAAATAGGAAAGCGGCAGATCTTTTCCCTCATAAACCGGCGTAATCCCCACATCATGGGGATACTCCTGAAACAGTTCCAAACAGAGTCCGGCACGCAGAACGCCGCCTAAAATGTCGGAAACCGTGTGTGTAAAGCTGGTAAACGTCGGGGAATCATAGGTCTCCGAGAGGTAGCTCATGCCGCTGTTTTCCAACCAGGGCGTATCGCGGAAATAGGGATAAGTCACGCGGATTTCCCCTTCGCGGTATTCCTCCTCGTCCGGCACAGGCAGCAGGCACAAAAACGGATGCGAATCGTGAACAAGCAAAACGCCGTCCGGTTTCAGACATCGCTTTCCCAGCGCAAACACCGGGTCCAGGTCTTCAAACCAGGTAAGCGCCCCTACTGTGAAAAAAATAAAATCAAACTGTCCGGTATACCGCGCGGGCAGCTCCAGCAGATTGCACGCCTCAAACGTGCAGGCCACGCCGGCTACGGCGGCTGTATCCCGCGCCTGAGCAATCAGATTCTCCGCAATGTCAAAACCATATCCCTGCACGGCGCCCAGCTGCATCAGCGAGAGCAGCTCCCGCCCATTATTACAGCAAAACTGCGCGATGGTTTTCCCGTGGAAGTCCATATCCTCCACCACGCGCACGATATCCGGATGCAGAAAAGGCAGATGCTCGCTTTGCAGCCGTGCGGCATTATCGTCTCCCCAGCCGGGCTTGCGGTGACGGAATGCATCCTCCCAGGCCAGCTTATTCGACTGAATATAATCCATAAACAACTTCCTTCCACACAGGGCACGGCATTCTTTTCACGAAAGCCGCCCCTTAAAGTCCTCATACCCAAACTGCCGCACCATTTTAAAACTGCCGTCCCGATTCCGCCAGGCAATGGCAGGCAGCGGCATCCCGTTAAACGTATTGTTTTTCACCATGGAGTAAATCGCCATGTCGCAGAACGTCAGGCGGTCGCCGGGGGCCAGCGGGCGGTCAAACGAATAGTCGCCGATTACGTCGCCCGCCAGACAGGTCGGGCCCGCAAGCCGGTACGTATACGCGCCCTCGCCCGGCTCGCCCGCGCCTTCGAGCGGCGGGCGGTACGGCATCTCCAGCACGTCCGGCATATGACAGGCGGCGGACGTATCGAGAATCGCAATCCTGATCCCGTTTTCCACAATATCGAGCACCGTCGTGTCGAGATACCCGGCGTAGTACGCCACCGCCTCGCCGGGTTCCAAATAAACCGTCACGCCGTAACGCTCCTGCATACGCCGGATACAGCGCTCCAGAAGCGGGATATCGTAGTCCGGGCGCGTAATGTGGTGACCACCGCCAAAATTCAACCATTTCATGCGCGGCAAAAACGTTCCGAAGCGTTCTTCCACAGCGTCCAGCGTCGTTTCAAGCGCGTCGGCGTTCTGCTCGCAAAGCGTATGGAAATGAAGCCCCGAGACACCCGAAAGGTCCGCGCCGGCAAGCTGCGCCGCCGTTACGCCAAGCCGCGAACCCGGCGCACACGGGTCGTAAATCGCGTGCCCTTCCTGCGTGGAACATTCGGGATTGACACGCAAACCGCATTCGCCGCCCGATGAGAGGACCTTTTCCCGATAGGCGGCAAGCTGCGCGAGAGAATTGAATACCACATGTCCGCAGATCGCGGCAAGCTCGTCCATATCCGCAGCGCGATAGGCCGCGGAAAACACGTGGCACTCGCCGCCGAACGTCTCATGCGCAAGCCGCGCCTCATAAAGTCCGCTGGAGGTCGTACCGTCCAGGTACTGCCGCAAAAGCGGATAGGCATAAAACATGGAAAATGCCTTCTGCGCCAGCAACACCTTCGCGCCGGTGCGGTCCGCGACGCCGCGCAGGATTTTTGCGTTCTCGGTCAGCCGCGCTTCGTCCACAATATAGCACGGCGTCGGCAGGTCTTCGCGGCGCATCAGTCCACAAGCTCCGGCGAGAAGCTCTCCTGCCAGGGCAGGCCGAACTGATTCAGCGCATCCATAAAGGGATCGGGATCAAACTCCTCGATGTTATGCACGCCCGGCTGGTTCCAGGTTCCGGTCAGAAGCATCGCGGCGCCGATCATGGCCGGCACGCCCGTCGTATAGGCGACAGCCTGGCTGCCGACTTCACGGTAACAGGCCTGGTGGTCGCAGACGTTATAGAGATAGTAGGACTTGTCCTTGCCGTCCTTCTTGCCGCGGAAAATGCAGCCGATGTTCGTCTTGCCCTTTGTGCGCGGACCGAGCGAGGACGGGTCGGGCAGTACGGCCTTTAAGAACTGGAGCGGGACAATCTGATGACCCTCAAACTCGATCGGCTCAATGGAGGTCATGCCGACGTCTTCGAGGCACTTGAGGTGTGTCAGATAGCTCTGACCAAAGGTCATGAAAAAGCGGATGCGGCGGATACCTGGAATGTTGAGCGCCAGAGACTCAATCTCCTCATGGTGCAGCAGGTACATATCGCGTTCGCCGATCTCCGGGAAGTTGTAGACACGCTTGATCTCCATCGGCTCTGTTTCGACCCAGCGGCCGTCTTCCCAGTAACTGCCCTTTGCCGACACTTCGCGGATATTAATCTCCGGGTTGAAGTTGGTGGCGAAGGGGTACCCATGATCGCCGGCGTTGCAGTCGAGGATATCGATGTACTCGATGGTGTCAAAGTGATGCTTTAGGGCATAGGCGGAGAATACGCCCGTCACGCCGGGGTCAAAACCGCTGCCAAGCAGTGCCGTAATGCCCGCGTCGCGGAACCGGTCACGGTAGGCCCACTGCCAGCTGTATTCAAAATGCGCGGTATCCTCCGGCTCGTAATTTGCCGTGTCCATATAGTTGACGCGGCAGGCCAGGCAGGCGTCCATAATGGTGAGATCCTGATAAGGCAGGGCGAGATTCATCACGACGTCCGGCTGCACCTCGCGGATGAGCGCGATGAGCTGATCGACGTCGTTTGCATCTACCTGTGCCGTCGTAATGCGCGTGGCAGTGGTGCCGGCTAGCTTGTCGCGCAGCGCGTCGCACTTTGACTTTGTGCGGCTGGCAATGCAGATTTCTTCAAACACACCGCTGTTTTGGCAGCACTTATGGATGGCGACGGACGCAACGCCGCCGCAGCCGATGATGAGCGCTTTTCCCATAGGTAGTCTCCTTTATCAATCATTTTAATTTAAATCATGCAAATCTCATAGGCGTTTGCAATTCATACCGCCAGGTTCCAACCACTCCTGCGGCTGAAAGAACATTCTCAAAACCCCGTTTCTTTTTGGCGGCTCAAAAAGAAACGGTTCTTGAAAAAAGTGCGAGCAGCATCTCGCGGATGATCTTCCCGGCAACGGCGGTCGAAACGCCGGAGGCGTCGTACCCGGGAGAGAGCTCACACACGTCGCAGCCGACGACACGGCACGTCCGGCACACGGTCTCCGCCGCGCGCCGCAGCGCGTCAAACGTCACGCCGCCGGCCTCCGGCGTCCCTGTGCCGGGGAACACGGACGGGTCAAGCACATCGAGGTCCACCGTAAAGTACACGGGACGTCCAGCGAGGGAATCCAGCGTTTCGGCGAGGCCCTCGAAGTCAAATTTCCGCATGGCGGTATGTCCCGCAGCGCTCCACTGAAACTCGCTCCGGTCGCCCGAACGGATCCCGAACTGAAAAATCCGTCCGTCGCCCACAAGCTCATGACAGCGGCGGATCACCGCCGCATGGGAGAGCCGGTCGCCCAGATAGTCGTCGCGCAGGTCGGCGTGCGCATCAAAATGAACGATGGCCAACTCCGGGTACCGCCGCGCCACGGCGCGTACGGCGCCGAGCGTGACGAGATGTTCGCCGCCGATTAAGAAAGGCAGCTTTCCGTCCGCTAAAATCGTCTGCGCACGCTCCTCGATCATCGCAAGGACGCGTTCCACGCTGCCATAGGGCAGTTCCAGGTCGCCGCTGTCGAATACAGAGTAGTCGGTCAAATCCGCGTCCTGATAGGGGCTGTAGGTCTCCAGCCCGTAGGACTCGGCGCGCACGGCATGCGGGCCGAAGCGCGTGCCGGGCCGGAAGGAGGTTGTGCCGTCGTAGGGCGCGCCGTAGAGCACGGCGGCGGCGTCCGGATAGTCCGCGTCGCAGGCGATAAAGGTCTCGATATTTTTATTCAACATCGCGCAAAAGCCTTTCTACGTAATTTGGCAGGGCAAACGCGCCTGCGTGGAGCTTGGTGTTATAGTAGCCCGTGCCGATGCCGCGCAGGTTCCATGCCGCGGCGTTTAAATCGTACACAGGGTGATACTTTTTCGAGGCAAAGCCGAAGAGCCAGTGTCCGGAAGGGTAGGTTGGAATGTGCGCCTGATAGACGCGGCAGACCGGGAAGCTCTCGGCGATACGCTTGTGCGCCTGCTGCATGGCGGCGGCGTCTTCCTGATAGAAGGGACTTTCATGCTGATTGACCATGATGCCGTCTTCACGCAGCGCCTTATAACAGGAACCATAAAATTCCTTTGTAAAGAGGCCCTCGCCCGGCCCAAAGGGATCCGTAGAGTCCACGATGATGAGGTCATACCGGTTTTCGCAAGAGCGTATGAAGCGCACGCCGTCTTCGTAATGCGCGTGGACGCGCGGATCGTCCAGGCGGCAGGCGGTTTTTGGCAGATAGCGCTTGCAGACCTCCACCACCAGTTCGTCAATTTCCACGAGGTCAATGCTCTGAATGCTGTCATAGCGCGCAAGCTCGCGGATCACCCCGCCGTCGCCCGCGCCGATGACCAGTACGTCGCGCACGTTCGGATGCACAGCCATGGGAACGTGCGTCATCATCTCATGATAAATGAATTCATCCTTTTCCGTCAGCATCATATAGCCGTCGAGCGTGAGAAAGCGTCCAAACTCGTCCGACTCAAACACGTCGATACGCTGGAATTCGCTGCGGCCGCTGTAAATCTGGCGGTCGACCTTGATCGAAAAATTGACGTTCGGCGTGTGCCGTTCGGTAAACCAAAGCTCCATATCAGACTCCTTTCAGCACATTCAGCCGGTTGACCGAGAGGTCTTCCGTACCGGTCAGGGAGCAGCCTTTTTCTTTTGCGTAATGGATGTAGCGGATGATCTCCGGCGTCACGCGTTCGCCGGGGGCCAGAATAGGAATGCCGGGCGGATAGCACATGACGAATTCGCTGCAAATGCGGCCCTCCGCCGCCTCGAGCGGTACGGCCTCATGCGCGGCGTAAAAGGCGTCCTGCGGCGCCATGGCGACCTCCGGCGGCAGATACTCCTGCGTGAGCATCCCGCGCTGTGCGCCGCCGAAGCGCCTGCGCGTTTCGGCAAGGGCACTGACCAGGCGCTCGATATCCCGCATCCGGTCGCCGACGGAGACATAGGCCAGGATGTTGCCGAGATCACCGAACTCGATCTGGATGTTATATTCGTCGCGCAGGATATTGTAAACCTCAATGCCCGCCAGACCGATGTCGAGCGTGTAAACAGAGAGCTTGGTACGGTCGAAGTCCGCAATGCTGTCGCCGTTTATGAGTTCGTCCGAATAGGCGTAATAACCGCCGATCGCATTAATCTCGCCGCGCGCATACTCGGCGAGATCCGTCACGCGCTGGAAGATTTCCTCGCCGTGCAGGGCAAGGTTCCGGCGGGAAAGATCGAGCGAGGAGAGCAGCAGGTAAGACGCGCTCGTCGTCTGCGTAAGATTGATGATCTGGCGCATGTAGTCGGCGTTTACCTGAGGCCCGGTTAACAGGAAGGAGCTCTGCGTCAGGCTGCCGCCGGACTTATGCATACTGACGGAGGCCATATCCGCACCCGCTTCCATGGCGGAGACGGGCAATGCCTGCGAAAACGAGAAATGCGTGCCATGCGCTTCGTCCGCAAGCGAGAGCATGCCGTGCTCGTGGGCCAGACGTGTGATGGCGCGAATATCGGAACAGATGCCGTAATAGGTTGGATTGTTAATAAAAACCGCCTTGGCGTCCGGGTTTTCCCGCATGGCGCGCTCCACCTGGCGCACGGACATACCCAGCGAGATGCCGAGCCGCTGATCCACCTCCGGATTGACGTACACCGGAACCGCGCCGCAGAGTACCAGCGCATTGATCGCGCTGCGGTGAACGTTGCGCGGCAAAATGATTTTATCTCCGCGGCGGCAGGCATAGAGAATCATGCTCTGCACAGCGGAGGTGGTGCCGCCGACCATAAAAAAAGCGTGCGCCGCGCCGAAGGCGTCCGCAGCAATTTCTTCCGCCTCGCGGATCACGGAGACGGGATGGCAGAGGTTGTCGAGCGGCTTCATGGAATTGACGTCCGTTTCCATGCAGCGCGCGCCCAAAAACGCGGTCAGTTCCGGGTTCCCGCGCCCGCGTTTATGTCCCGGCACGTCAAACGGCACGACGCGCATGCGCCGGAAATCTTCAAGCGCCTCATAAATCGGTGCGCGCACCTGTTTTTCTCTATCCAAAGTAGTCCCTCCTTTGCGTCGCGGCGGACGGGCAGTTGCCCGCGAAAGCGCCGCTTTTTTAAAAGCGGCGCCCGGGCGGCGTGCCGGGCAAGCGCGGCGGTGATTTAATAAATGTTGCAGCCGGAGAAGATCTCTATCATCTCGCGCCGCAGGCTCGACGAGATCTCCAGCCGCCGCGACGGCGGGAGCTCGAATACGTCGGTGTTAAACAGATAATTTTGCAGATCGATTTCCTTAATCAGCATTTTTGTATGAAAAATATTTGCCTGGTAGACATTGATATCCACTGCGTCATATTTGAGCAGCGTTTTGGGATCGATGTAGTCCTGGATGGAAGTAATGTCGTGATCGATGAAGAGCTTGCGTCCGCTCACGTCGCGCGTAAACCCACGCACGCGATAGTCCATGGTAATGATATCGGAGTCAAAGCTGGAGATGAGGTAGTCGAGCGTGGAAAGCGGCGTGATTTCGCCGCAGGTCGCTACGTCGATGTCTACACGGAACGTGGCGATGGCGTTATCCGGATGGTATTCGGGATACGTGTGCACGGTGACATGGCTCTTGTCCAGATGCGCCACGATTTCATCGCCCCCTGCCGGAATCATGGACCCCTCCGCAATGAGGAACGTGACGGACGCGCCCTGGGGGTCATAGTCCTGCTTCGATACGCTGAGTACCTTTGCGCCGATCATCTCCGTCAGATTCGACATGATGTTTGTGATGCGCTCGGAGTTATACTGCTCGTCGATATAGGCGATATAGTTCTTCTGCTCGCGCGGGGTCTTGGCATAACAGACATCGTAAATATTAAAGCTTAAGGATTTTGAGAGGTTATTAAACCCATAAAGTTTCATTTTGTGTTCCATAGGAAGACCCCCGTGTCATCTTGACAAGTCCTGCGCCGCCGGGATGGCGGCGGGAGCAAAGGCCGGCGGCAAATACGCCGGGAAACAGGGCGTGCGGCGCCCGGGCATACAAAAAGGACAAGCGGACGGCGCGAAAAACGCGTGCCACTTGCCCAAAAATTGCAGCTTCCGTAGACAGACCCGTCGTATCCCCGGCGAACACTGCCGGACAGGGACTATCCCGGTATATAAATTTCTGGATGGTTTCTGAGAGTCTTGAAAGCAAAAATCACTCTTACTACTCTTATTGACCGTTTCACAAGTTGACAAACGCGCCCCGCGCCCGGTTATCAAGTAACCAACTTATAAAATTTGAGCTTTGAACTCAATCAATAAGGCAACAGAAGTTGCCCCCGTCTCTTCAACGGGTTTTCGGCATTCGACCCGGCCGTCCGTGTAGCCTCGATCCGCGCGCCGCGGATGGTCAAAGAGTTTGCTTCGGGAAGACTCTTGCAGTGCCCTCCAAAATTATCTTTACTATACCACGTGCCGCCCGGAATGTCAAGCGGCGACAGATTTTGCGGTTCTTTAAACAGCCCACTTGCTATAAACCAGCCAATTTTTGTAGATCATTACAACTTTTGTGGCGTCGTTTCTTGCAAGACTGCCAATTGACAAACGTTGCCAAATGCTACATACTAAAGATACAATATATTAAAAAAAGAGGGGTGATTCCGGTGGTTTGTATCACTTGTACAAAAAACGTTTTTTATGATGGAGATATGTTATGAGAAAAGCAATTGCTCTGATTATGGTTTTCTTATGTTTGGCCTGTATTGCCCCGGTCAATGCCGTTGGTTCATCGGAACAGGAAGTCAGAAATGCAATTAATGAAACACTCTCCCTGATTGAGCCGGAAAAAGCCGCCTATGGCCTTGGCGCCGCCAATTTCGGCAATTTGGCAATCGGTTCCCCTGTAACAGCTTATGAATATAAAAACGGAGGATACAGCAAACTCAATTTCACACTTTATCCTCTGTTAAATGGCTCCAACCTGATGGCATTTGCCATTGTACAAAAATTTGGGCCTGGGGACGTGACTGCGCAAATTGATGTGGAACTTTCTCGGGAAATTAATGCGAAAAACCTGATGAACAAGGAAATTGCAATTGTGTATGACGAGGATGCCTGCTACGCAGCAACAGATGATGGATTTGTGTTGCTGAGAGTGTCCGATATAGAGACCCCTTCCCGTGACAAAATTACCAGTTTGTCTGCAACATCATCCTCTCTTGTAAAAAACAGCTTGTCAAGCAAGTTTAGCCTCGGATACCATGCGTATTCCTCTGTTCATCAAAATGGAAGCAGAACCATTCAAAGTACCATTCATTTAAATGTACCAATTATTACACAAACACCTGCAACTGATCAAATTTGCTGGGCATGTTGTGTGGCAAGTATCGCAAGATACAAAACAAATAATTCTACAATCTCAGAAGTTGATATTGCAAAAAGCGTTCATGGTTCTTATTATAATATTGGTGCCCCAATAGAGACGGCGGTTGGTAAACTCGGGGAACTCACGGGGTTTATCTATAGCGTCTATGACTATCCGCCCTCTACCAACACAATTTATAACATATTAGATGGGGATAATCCAATTTATTCGAGCTGGGTCAATATGACTGAGTCAGGAAGACATGCAACTGTTATTCGAGGAGTTAGCGATACGCTTCAAGTTATTTCCCTAATGAACCCAACATTTTCAACCTATGTATACGTAAACTGGAGCAGTACTTACAACACATACGCTTATGTTTCTTCCCTAAGCGCAAATACTTTTGTATTGGATTGTTATGCGTCATTATAAATTTTTGATCGTATCTTTGTTGCTATGCCTGCTCTTTTTCTCCGCCTGTTCCCCGGCAGTCCCGTTTTCCGAGATCTGTACGGTTGGACTGGAAGATGTGGAGCGGATTACCGTAATCTATTCTCCGGTTGAATTTCCAAAGGAACGGATATTTTTGGAGGAAACGGAGGACGTAGCGCCGGCGCTTGCCTGGTTACAGGAAATGAAACTTGGCAAACCGAAACCGCGGCGCGATGACGAGTCCTGGGACGGCGCCGCTTCCTACACCTTTACGCTGGTTTCGGACGGCGCAGAGTTCTCGTTTACCTGCGTGGCGCCGGACTGGATCGTCATTGGAAAGCAGTGGTATCCGTGCAGCGAGGACGATTATCAGATAGCAAGACAGATCGAGGAAGGGAACCCGCAGATTCCCCGGGAAGTCTACCATTGGCGGACGGATACCTGGGAGCCGGCGGAATAACGCCGCGCAATGGGACAAAAGGAGGCCGCCATGCGTTACCGCTACTATGAACGTTGGAAGGTCATACTGCTCGTGTGCTTAAGCTGCGCGGCAGTCGCGGCGATTTCCTTTGCCGTCTGGCTCTATTCCTGCCGGTTTTCCATCCCGGCGGAGGAAATGGAACGTGTCGCGATTTTTGAAATCAGTTTCCATGCGCAAAAGGCCCGGGAGTTGACGGACCCGGAAGACGTCGCGGCGCTCTGCGAATCCGTGAATGCCCTGCGCCTCCGGCGGGTTCTGCGTCCGGAGGCATACTTTGTAAACGGCGGGACAAGTTATCTGCTCCTCTTCCATCAAAAGGACGGCGGCGCGCGATATCTCCGCACGGACGATTCCCATCTCATCACCGCGTTTGAAAGTTGGCCGGGCGGCATGAACCCTTATTTTTACGCCGAAGCCGGGCAGGACATTACAAAGCAGTTTTTTGAATAGGCGCAGCCTATCCCGGCGTCGCGTATGGAGGCATACTTCGAGGCCGGAATTGTGCATCCGGAAGGCTTTACAGAGGAATAGCCTAATGCAACTTTTCTACTCTTCCCGTCAGCACTATCCGGGGAGATTCCAAAGAGGGGGCTCCCTCTTTGGCCGTTTCAAGGGGTCCGGGGGAAATCGAAATCCCCCGGCCGCCTTTTTCTTGGGAGGGCGGGAACCGTTTCTTTTTGGCGGGTCAAAAAGAAATGGTTCCCGAAAAACCCGCTTTCTTTTTCCGCTGCCGTGGAAAAAGAAAACCCCAAAACCAAAGGCTTAATAGTGATAAGGTACTATTTAGCTTTGCGAGGGGCAGAGAACGGTGTGACCGCAATGGTCACGCCG
>URVL01000033.1 GCA_900551265.1 uncultured Eubacteriales bacterium
TGCCGACGATCCAAATTCTACCATCATTACAACGCATTTCGACTTTCACGCCATTCATGATAATCTTTTAAAGCTTGATATGCTCGGTCACGATAATCCAACGATCATCAAGCATCTGGAAGATTTAACTGGCGTAAAAGCAACTACAATTCCCCTGGACGATCCGGATACCATCGGCATTTTCACAGATATCCGCCATTTAAAAGATGTAAATGGCACGCCGTTGGAGCCGGACGAACTGTTGGGCGTGACCGGTGCCGTTGCAGTGCCGGAGTTTGGCACAAAGTTTGCCCGGCAGATGCTTCTTGATACGCAGCCAAAGAATTTCGACGGCCTGGTACGCATTTCCGGTCTTTCACACGGAACAGACGTCTGGATGGGCAATGCCGCCGACTTAATTAAGGCGGGAACGGCCACGCTGAACGAAGTGATCAGTGCGCGAGACGATATTACCATGTTCTTGATTGCAAAAGGTATGGACGCGTCGCTTTCGTTTAAAACGAGCGAAGCGATCCGTAAAGGTAAGGGCATTCCGGACGAAACTGTCGAAATTATGAAGGAACACGGCGTTCCGCAGTGGTACATAGAATCCTGTCAAAAAATTAAATATCTCTATCCAAAAGCACATGCTGTGGCGTATGTCATGATGGCGTTTCGTATTGCCTGGTATAAGGTGCACTATCCGCTTCCCTTTTACAGCGCTTATTTTACCATACGTGCCGTCGGATTTGACGCAGGCACCATGACACATGGGATTGACGCCGTACGCAGCCTTTATCACGAACTGAATAACAAGCCCGACGCTACGGCAAATGAAAAAGATACCGTTGTAACGTTAGAAGTCGTCTATGAGTTTTACCGCCGTGGATTTTCCTTCCAACAAGTGGACATTTATCGCTCTGACGCCTCAAATTTTCTCATTGACGGCAATACGCTGATTCCACCCCTCACTTCCTTGCCGGGTTTAGGTCTCACCGCCGCGCAGGATATCGTCCGCGAGCGTGAACTCGCGCCGTTTTCCAGCGCTGAAGACTTGGGATTGCGTTGCCAAAAGGTTTCAAAAGCCGTCATTGAAATTCTGGATCAGAACGGCGCGCTTGCCGCTCTTCCAAAGAGTGATCAGATTAGTATGTTCGATCTATAAGCCTACGTATGATAGTTCATGCATGCAAAAAATGGCGCCGTTTCAAACTGGACATTTGAAACGGCGCCATTGATAAGCGTATATTATTTGCCTTTTTCTTCCTCCTGGTAACCGGAGAGAAACGCAACCGCACGTTCCGGCGCTATGCGTTGTGCTTCATCAAGCGTTTTTCCCGCGCTGCGGTAATCAAAGCTCTGACAGAATGCAGACACATCCTCATTGAGCGTCTTGAGATAGCGCGTCACGATTTCGATCAGCGCGCGGTCAAATTCTTCAAAATTGCGCTTTCCCAGCACTTCCGGCGCACGTGTGAGCAGTCCCGCTGTATGTTCCAGGCAAAAGTAAGGCTGTTCGTCAAAAAGCATGCGAAATTCCTGCATGTTTTTCCACATATGCAGTATGTTTTTATAATAATGTTCCTCATATCCTGCAATCCGTTCACAGACAAAACATCCGTTTGCCGTACCGCAGATCAGCTCCGCTGCGCGGGAGACATCCAATTTTTTCCCAAAACCACGTACGGCTTCCTTTTCTATGTAACCTCGGATTTCACCAATCCGGCTTTCCAAGGTAAGCGCCAGGCTGAGACGTCCATTCATTGCAAGCATTTGGGCGTAGTGTTTTGCGCAGAAACCGCGCCGGTTTGTTTCGATACGCACATCCGGTTCCATCATAGCGGCGCCCATAATATATTCAACAGAGTCGTGCTCCAGTTTATGGCGGAGCGTACACAGCGGGCATCCGTGCTTTGCTTCAAATGCTTCGTTAATCGGGATCGTATAAATCGTTTCTTTCATAAGAATACCTCTTGAATAGGGAATTGAATTTGAAAACAGTATGAGTCAAAAAATAGTATATCACTTACACGATACATTTTCACTTGCGCAGACATTTGAATGCGGTCAATGTTTTCGTTGGACAGCGCTTGGACCGGAATCTTATTGGGGCGTTGCCTTTGGGCGCGAGGTAAGCATGTCCATTGAGAGCGGCAACTTAATCGTTGCTTGCGCCGAACAGGATTTCCGGACGCTCTGGCTTCCTTATCTGGATCTTGAGCGTGACTATGCCGCAATTCGCCGGGCCGTTTCCATTGACGAGCAAACGGCCCAGGCCGTCGCCTATGGCGCGGGACTCCGCATTCTGCGGCAGGAACCGTGGGAAGCCATTTGCTCTTTTATTATATCACAGTGCAACAACATTCCAAGGATCCGTGGAATCATTTCATCGCTGTGTGCATGCTACGGAAGAAAGCTCCGTGAAAATGTCTATGCTTTTCCAACGCCTGAGCGCATTGCTGCAAGCACGGAAAGCGAGTTGCGCACGATATTGCGTTGCGGTTATCGTGCGCCGTATATTCTCGCAGCCGCGAGGGCTGTTGCGAGCGGGTCTCTCGATCTGGATTCTCTGTACACACTGCCCAGCAAAAAAGCAAAGGCGGCACTTATGACGCTGCCCGGGATTGGAGAAAAGGTGGCAAGCTGTATTTTGCTTTTCGGATTTGGAAAGTTCGACGTATTTCCGGTCGATGTCTGGATGCGCCGTACGGTAAACACACTCTATGGAAAAGGGTTTGATCCATCAGCCGCCTTTGGCGCATATGCCGGCATAGCACAGCAGTATCTTTTTTATCAGGCGCGGTGCGAACATTTATACCAATAATTTTCTATGAGTTAGACGAGCCATATTCGCATATAATAAACTGCCGCACTTCGGAAAGTCTCCAAAACGGCAAATTTATTTTATGGGGCGATTCTATTGCTTTTAAAGCCACAAATAGGCTTCACCTATGATTGCAGACAGTGCGAAAAGCCGATCACTGCTACCGCCGATCTGTTTCCCATGTATTCGCAGCGCTATATCTGCCGCTGCAGCTGCGGCGAAAGCGCGCTCGTCGCCTGCATTGAGGCAGGACAGCTCATTGTGGAGTTTCCCTGCTCGATCTGCGGACAGCGCCATAGATCGAGTATCCCGCTTAACGATGCCCTTTCCGGTGATCCCATAGCATTGCGCTGCACGGTAACCGATATAGCCGCTTGCTATGCCGGGCTTCCAGACCGCCTCGCCTATATGGACAGCTTGCAGTCAGATGAAGAGATCGCTGCATTTGTGGGACGTCTCGTCGGCATTCAACCGCCGTATCGTCAAACGCAACACCGTGATCACGTTCCTCACGACCCCACTGCCGCGGATGCACTCTGCGCAGCGCAAAAACTCGCGGCACGGGATGGAATTTCATGCCATTGTGGGTCCATGCGGTTTACCGCCGCTTACGACGAGGGAGCGTTACTCATTTCATGCGCCTCCTGTGGCGCTTCAAAAATTTTTCCCGCAAAATCGGCAGGCGATATTGCAAATATTCTAGACTGTGGTATGCTTATTTTATAAGCATGTGCAGCATTGGTTCAAAAACGAGTCCCTCGCGGGGCGGTGTATTCATCTTGTATGTCAAATTTGCGCATTCAGCCACAAATTCAGCAGCAATGTATGCGCTCTCATGGAGGTCAACGCCGCGCAGAATTTTTCCGAGCAAAACACTTGCAAACATATCTCCTGCCCCCGGATAATCCCTTGCAATACGCGCAGTATAGATCGTTTCAGCGCGTTCGTCATCGCAGCATGTGACGCACACGCGCCCATCGCCATTATCAATCCCAGTAATAGCAACCGCGCTTGGTCCCAGCTCGCGCAGCCGGTACGACCATGCAAGCCACGTCTTTTCATCTTGAGGAATTTCTTTCTCACCGAGAAGAATGGCCGCTTCCGTCAAGTTGGGCGTAATAATGTCTGCGCAACATACGAGCTTACGGATTCCCGCACACATCTCCTGATCAACGGAATCGTAAATTGCACCATTATCCCCCATGACAGGGTCGACCAAAACAAGCGTATGCGCCTTGCGGAATGTATCGATAAATCCGGAGACTATGTCGATCTGCTTCGCCGACCCTAAAAAGCCGGTATAAATGGCGTCAAACTGTTCTTCATTTTTCTTCCAATGCGCAATATAGTCAGGCAGCGTATCCGTCAGATCCGTAAAAGCATAGTCCCGATACCCGTCCGTCTGCGAAGATAACACTGCCGTTGGAACAGGGCAACACTGTATGCCAAGTACTGAAAGAATTGGCAGCGCCATCGTGAGCGAACACCGGCCTAAGCCTGAAATATCATGGATTGCTGCAGCGCGTTTTATCATAATGACCTCCATTTGATTGCTATTCATTAATGTTAAATCACAATGCTTTTCTTGTCAAGTAGTGTTGGGTGGTGTACCTATGAGGGTTTTAAATTTTGGCTCGATGAATATCGACACAGTTTTTTCTGTTTCTCATGCGGTGTTGGCCGGCGAATCGCTTGCCGTTTCAAACCCTGAGATTCATGCCGGCGGCAAAGGGCTGAATCAGTCAATTGCTGCAGCGCGAGCGGGCGCCAAAGTTTTTCACGCAGGCTGTGCAGGAAATGACGGCGAGTTCTTACTACGGTTCCTGGAAGAAAACGGCGTGGACGTCTCCTGTGTAGC
Source organism: uncultured Eubacteriales bacterium (assembly GCA_900551265.1). Taxonomy (GTDB): domain Bacteria; phylum Bacillota; class Clostridia; order Oscillospirales; family QAMX01; genus Allobutyricicoccus; species Allobutyricicoccus pentlandensis. The sequence goes on from URVL01000033.1 coordinate 4,662, forward strand.
ACAAGGTCAAACCGTGCGATGTGGCGGTGCCATTATCCAGGTAGAGCCAGGCGGAAGAAATACCATGTTAATTTACGGTGGTGCTAACGGACGCCTTGACGAAACGCAAATTGAATCTGTTTTTACCTTTTTTGACCGTGGCGATATTTTAATGCTGCAAAACGAAACCAACCTGACCCCTTCTATTTTATGCCGGGGTTCAGAAAAAGGAATGTACATAATCTACAACCCTTCGCCAGTTACACCAGAAATATTCAGTATGCCATATCATCTGGTCGATCTGCTCATCGTGAACGAGGATGAAGCAACAGCTCTTACAGGCAGCAACGGTTCACCCAAAGAAATGCTGTTGCGTCTGCATCAAATATGCCCAAATACCATCGTTTTAACCATGGGGCAGTGCGGTTCCTTCGCATTTGACAAGGGCGTCACCTATTATCAGGATATATTTCCCGTGCAGTCCATCGATACAACCGGCGCAGGAGACACCTTTGCAGGTTATCTTGCGGCCGGAATGGCAAGTGGAGAACTGCTTTCCGCTGCTATGCGTACTGCCGCAGCAGCGGCCGCACTTGCCGTTACCCGGCATGGCGCTGCAGAGTCAATTCCGGCCAGAAATGAAGTTATCACATTTTTGTCAAAGCAGGGCAGTTAATCCATTTTTTCTTTGCACTACCTACTGACAATCTTCTTTCCCAAAAGAAAACCGCCTGGGTATTACCCGGCGGTTTTTTGCATTCACTCAGCCAGCCTAATAATCAAATTCTCCCCGCATGGATTCATCGTTTTCGACCCAGTCCTTTTGGACGTCTATCACATCGTATTCGTCTCGATTTCTGCGAATCACGACACGCGCAATCCCCGCATTAATAATCTGTCGCTTACACATACTGCATGAACTGGCGTTTTCTACATATTCTCCGGTCGCTGCCTCACGCCCAACAAGATACATGGTTGCGCCAATCATCTGATTGCGGGAAGCGCTGATAATCGCATTTGCTTCCGCATGAACGCTCCGGCACATCTCATACCGCGTGCCTCGTGGAATATTGTTTTTTTCCCGATAACAATACCCAATATCAATACAATTTGCGCGTCCACGCGGCGCGCCAACATACCCGGTTGAAATCACTTCATCATTTTGTACGATAATGGCGCCGTAATGCCTGCGAATACAGGTACACCGTTCTAAAACGACTTCCGCAATATCAAGATAATAATTTTCTTTATCACGCCTTTTCATACATACCACCAAACTTTCCCTTATCTAGAAGTCCAGCAAAATCCTGCTGGCGAAGCGCCTCATATAATACAATGGCCACGCTGTTTGAAAGATTCAAACTGCGGATTTCATCAGTCATCGGTATCCGTATTGCGCTATCCAGATTCTTTAAAATCAAATCTTCCGGTAACCCCCGGGTCTCTCGTCCAAAAAAAATATAATCCCCGTCCCTATATACCGCATCCGTATAACGGCGCGCTGCCTTTGTCGAAGTATACCAGCAACGCTGCGGAGAACGCTTTTGAAAAAAGTCATCCAGATTTTCGTAAATACCAATATCGACGAAGTGCCAATAATCAAGGCCCGCCCGTTTCAGCTCCCGATCAGAGGTATCAAATCCAAGCGGTTTAATGAGATGCAACCGGCAATTCGCCGCAGCACAGGTTCGCACAATATTCCCCGTGTTGGCAGGGATTTCCGGCGCCAGTAAAACAATGTTAAACATCCATGCCATCCTCTTCATGAATCGAATTGTTCGGAGTCCAAACGGTGTCCATACACGCCTTCCCATTTTCTAAAAGCCATGCGCCACGCGCTTGCTGCGCAAAAGACAAAACAGATAAATTAAAATATGGCCTGACATAAAGCGTAACCAAACCACAGGTGAAACTCTCCAGCAGGAACCAGCCCACAAAGCTAAGAACGAGCTCCATAAACTCCCACCGTCTGCCCGCCATAAAAAGTCCGCACTCACGAAATGCCTCGCGAATGTGCATATCAGGATGTGCAGCCAGAACAAACAGAGCAGGAAGATACGAATAGGCACGCACAACCGTCAGAATAATGCCCGCAATAGTCAACAGGGCAATCAAGCCAGACAAAAAAAGGATAGATCCTACTTCCATTGCTTTTCCTTTTGCGGAAACAAAAAGAACCGTTGCGACTGGCAAACCAAGAAAGGCAATTGCCCACGCCAGGCAAATACCGGCAAACCAAAGGGTCGCGCCAAAGGCTTTTAACGTCAAGTGCAAATCGCCCAGCCAATTAAAAGCTTCACGGATTCTTGGCCTGCGCAACATGGAAAGCGCCGAAAACCATGCGTACGCACCCATTGTTAATGGGCTGGCAAGCATGGTTACGCCCAAAATAATGCTGTAAAACCGCAACATCTGTGGATAATATACCGAAATGTCCGGCGCATACAGCAGTTCGTTAGTCGGAGGTAAGACAAGCCCGGCGGCATAGCCGCCGAGCATTGGTATTGCTTGCATGATGATCGTTATCACAATGCAAACTCCGAAATTTGTAATAAGAAGACCTTTCGCACGTAACTTTAACAACATTCTCAGTTGCCGTTTACGCTCCATTTTTATTCCTCTCCATAACTAAAAGCATAATTTCCATCATTTATTCTATGCGACGAACCAATCAAAAAATTATTGCAGCCAGTCTGGCAAATCATCTGGCACATCCGGATCCGTCGGCTCGTCCGGATTTGTCGGCTCGTCTGGATTTGTCGGTTCCTCCGGATCTGTCGGCTCCTCCGGGTCTGTCGGTTCCTCCGGATCTGTCGGTTCCTCCGGGTCTGTCGGCTCGTCCGGATCCGTCGGCTCCTCCGGTGTCTCCGGTTCTTCTTCTTTCGGCACATAAATCACAGTTCCATCGTCCAGAATCTCGGCTTCCTCGGGATTAATCAAGATAACCTTATCGAGCTTGGTATACGTGCTGGTATTCTCCAGCGTACGGGAAACCTCCACTCCATTTTCTTTAACGACGCGATATACCGTCACCGAATAACCGCTATAGCCGCCGTTCTTGACAGAGGTCTCTCCTACCGGAACATCCTCGCTCACCTCATATTTCGTTCCATACTCAGAATATGAGGTAACCGTATGTTCCATCGTAACCGTTTTATTACGCGTTTCATCTGTCAGCGTGCCATAAAACTCACAGAGAACATAATTCGACTCCTGAACAATCTGAATCATGATTGCATGGTCGGTGTTATTAATAAACTTAAAGTCAATATTGCTGTCATATGCGACAGTCGCATCCTCGCCCAATTCTGTATACGTTACTGTGTAGCGATGATTTCTGCGCTCACTGATTTCCAAATCGGCGCCGACCGCTGCCATATAAAGCGTGGAAGACACCTGACAAATACCGCCGCCGACACCGTCGACAATTTCACCGGACAGATAAATGGCCGCGTCTTTGAATCCTGCCGCATAGGTGCGCTCGCCGACAATATCATTAAAAGAAAACTCATCGCCGGGATATAAGATCGTACCATTAATCTTTTCACAGGCCAGCTTAACGTTTGAAGTACGGTTCACATTATTGGGATTCAACGTTGTCTTGGCCGTAGAAATCAGATCGTCATAGGTATAAAAGACAATGTCGTCACGCTTGACCTCCGGTTCCACAACAGTCAGCGGTATCCTATAGACATTACTGTTTGGGCCTGTGCCCTCCGATGAAAGAATTGACTCCGCAACCGCAAGATCCAGTATCAGACCGTTTTCTTCCGGCACAACAACAGGGTTGTCCGGATCCGTCTCCTCATCCAAAAACGCATCCACCGGTTCCCGGTCTATTTCCTCTTTCAACGCCTCCAGGTCAATGCTGTCACGTCCACCGGATCCGGTCGTCAAAATGATATCGCCGGAGGTATTATTTTGAAATTTTTCAAGCATCGCCTGCGAAATATCAAGCGGATCAATATATCGTTCGTCGGTTCCCACGGTCAGAATCAGCATATCATCCTGAATCTCGTATGTAGTTCCGGACTCCGATACATTAATTTCATCGGCAATTTCCTTGGCAACCTCATCAAAGGCATCCAGATTATAGGTATAGGAAAAATCGATCGCATAACCGCTCATTCGCGCTCTTAAAACAGCGCCGACCCGAGCAAAAAACGACCCATCACGTCCAAAATTATAAGCTTCTGCCGCAGCAGCGTCAGCATTATACTGAATATCCAGTTCGTCCGGCGTGACTTCGAACGACTCGTCATCTATGATAACCTGAAAGGTCATGTCGTCCAGCACGGCTTGCATCCTTGTATCAAGTGCAGCTGCAGCCTCGCGCCGCGTCATACCCGAAAGATCCACGCCGGCGGCCGTCACACCGTCATAGATACCGTCATGATGATATACCTGGAACGCAAGATATCCAAAAGCACCACCGACTACCACAAAAACAGCAATCAGTGATATCAAAATCACCATATAAGACTTATATCTGCTTCTGACTCGTTTCTTGCTCGAACGCTGCACCTTTGTTTTTACCATATTAGTCGTTTATTGAAACCTCGTATCCTGCTTAACAAATTCTTTGGCCGAAACACTTTACATTACTCCACGCCATGAGTATAGTATAAGGTATAAACCTTTTGTTGGCAATAAGTCAATTACAAATTTTTATCTTTTTTGTGGAGTCATCATAATGAAACTTCGGCGCACAATCTTATGGATTCTCATTCTGCTTCTGCCGTTTCTTCCTTCCTGCGGTCCGTCCTATGAAGCCATTTTACTCGACCCGGACGGCTTATTCGTTCTCTTTCCGGACGTGGGACAGGCTGACTGCGCGCTCATTGTCCAAGGCGGTCATGCCATGATGGTAGACACGGCAACATCCGACTGCTACGATACGATCACGGGGTATCTAACCCTGCTTGGAATTACGGAGCTTGATGCATTGGTACTCACGCATCCGCATGCCGATCACATCGGTTCAGCGGCAGCGCTTCTTGAGGACTACTCCGTAAAACAGATTTTTCTGCCCGATGCCGTTACCACAACCATAACGTTTGAACGCGTGCTCGACGCGATTCTGCAGCACAGTATTCCCACCTCTGCGCCAGAGCCCGGAGAAGTCTACTCACTGGGCAATGCGCTGATTACTTTCCTCTCTCCTCCTGCGGGTGAATCGTTCTCCGATTTAAACGATAGCTCCATTGCCTTTATCCTTGATTATAACGGCGTCGCTATGATGTTTACCGGAGATATGGGGAGCGACATGGAGTATCGGATCCTTGAGAGTGGCTACAATATTCAATGCGACTTGATCAAAGTGCCCCATCACGGTTCCCGTACGGCATCCAGCGAAGCGTTTGTCCAAGCGGTTTCTCCCCGTTACGCCATTTTTACCACCGAGGCAAACTCATCTGACGGTCTGCCGGACGAGGAGGTGGTCGCCCGCTATCAGGCGGCCGGCGCGGAACTTTACTTCCTGCACGTAGACGGCAGTATGATGGCCGAAGTCAGTGGCTCCACACTTTCCGTCTACCCTTTTACCTTGGCTCCTATCAATTAGACGGTACAAAGGACGGTATGGTTTCATGAAATTCACAGTCGACCGATTTGAAAGTTCCTTTGCCCTCTGTGAACGGGAAGACGGCAGTATGGTGCGTATACCAGTTGGCCGTCTCCCTGCAGGTACAAAAGAAGGCAGCATTTTGGTTGAGAAGAAAAGTAACTTGATACTTTGTGAAACATTTGCGGCAGAGCGTCGTGGTAATATAAAAGACAAACTGAAAACAATATTGAAAAAACAATAAATTTTTCACCTTCATGCATTTTTCAATAAGCGAAATGTACAAAATAGCCACGTAGACATGCTTTTTATTAGTTCAATAGCTAAAACAAACAAAAAACAACTTTTGCCCTTGCTTTTTTGTAATAAATGACGTATAATACCTTGGAATGGTAAGAAAAAGCGCATGATGTATAAACTTCTTAAATATGAAAGGAGTACAAAAAATGACTTACAACAAAAAAAGCATCGAAGACATTTGTGTGAAAGACAAAAAAGTTCTTGTGCGCTGTGACTTTAATGTGCCGCAGGACGAAAATCTTAACATCACGGATGAAACCCGTATTCTCGGTGCTCTCCCCACAATTAAATATCTAAAGGAGCACGGCGCCGCTGTAATCCTTTGTTCCCACCTTGGGCGCCCGAAGGGCGAATTTAATCCAAAATATTCCCTTGCGCCGGTTGCCAAGCGTCTTGGCGAACTTCTTGGCTGCGAGGTAAAAATGGCGACCGATGTCATTGGCGAAAGTGCCCATGCGATGGCAGCTTCTCTCAAATCTGGTGAAATCGGAATGATCGAAAATGTCCGTTTCCATAAGGAAGAAGAAAAGAATGATCCTGCCTTTGCCAAAGAACTTGCCTCCCTGGCTGATATTTATGTTAACGATGCATTTGGCACCGCGCACCGCGCCCATGCTTCGACGGCAGGCGTTGCAAACTATCTCCCTGCAGTATGCGGCTTCCTGATCCAGAAGGAAATCAGCGTGATGGGAAAGGCGCTTTCCGATCCGAAGCGTCCCTTTATTGCAGTGCTCGGCGGCGCGAAAGTCTCCGATAAAATCGGCGTAATCAATAACCTGCTTGAAAAAGTCGACACGCTTATCATCGGCGGCGCAATGGCATACACGTTTATCAAAGCGCTGGGCGGTGAAATCGGTATTTCGAAGTGCGAAACCGACAAACTTGACTACGCAGCAGAGATGGTTCAAAAAGCGAAGGAAAAAGGCGTACGTTTCCTGCTTCCGATTGACAATCTCGCGGCAGACCACTTCGCGGCAGATGCAGAGCCCATCACTGTTGATTCACAGCATTTCCCTGAAAATCTGATGGGACTTGACATTGGTCCGAAAACGGTCGAGCTTTATCAGGAGGCAATTCGTGGAGCCGGTACGGTCGTCTGGAATGGCCCGATGGGGGTTTTCGAATTTGATGCGTTTGCAGGCGGTACTCGTGCCATTGCTGCTGCCATTGCAGACTCCAACGCCATTTCCATCATCGGCGGAGGCGACTCTGCGGCTGCAATTGAACAACTCGGTTTTGCAGATAAAATGACGCATATTTCTACCGGCGGCGGCGCTTCTCTTGAATTCCTTGAAGGGCTTGAGCTTCCCGGCATCGCCTGCTTGCAGGACAAATAATGGAGGACAATTGAAATGAATCTGAGATACCGTAAAACGATCATCGCTGGCAACTGGAAAATGAATAAAACGCCAGCTGCTGCACGTCAACTAATTGAAGAGCTGAAACCACTGGTTTCAAAAGCCAAGTGGTGTGATGTTGTCCTCTGTGTTCCTTTTGTTGACATTCCCAATGCCATTAAGGCCACAAAGGGCGCCAAAATTGCTATTGGCGCGCAGAATATGCATTTTGAAGCCAGTGGTGCGTATACCGGCGAAATCTCCGCTGATATGTTGACCGAACTTGGTGTGAAATATGTCATTATCGGTCACTCTGAGCGCAGGCAGTATTTTGCAGAGACGGATGCCACAGTGAACCTTAAGGTTCACGCCGCGCTGAAAGCCGGTCTGCGTCCCATCGTCTGCGTCGGCGAGAGTCTTGAGCAGCGCGATCTTGGCATTACCATTGAGCATATTCGTTTGCAGGTAAAATCTGCCCTCAGCGGCGTTGATGCCACGAATGTGAAACGAATTGTCATCGCTTATGAGCCCATTTGGGCAATCGGTACGGGGCGCACCGCCACTTCCGATCAGGCCGAAGAGGTCTGCAGTGCAATCCGTGACTGCATCCGTGAGATGTATGGCGCCCGTGTTGCCAGAAGCGTTACCATTCAATACGGCGGCTCCATGAATGCTTCTAATGCGGCCGAGCTGCTTTCCAAACCCAATGTTGACGGCGGTCTTATCGGCGGCGCTTCCCTGAAGCCCATCGATTTTGCGACGATTGTAAACGCGGCAAATCAGTAATTGGTATTTTAGGGAGGCAGGAGAATATCCTGTCTCCCAAGTTATTTTAAGGAGTTTTGCTATGAGAAAACAATTGATTTTGATTATCATGGACGGTTTTGGCATTAATTCGGACAAAAAGGGCAACGCCGTTGCCGCAGCGTCTACGCCAAATCTTGATCGTCTTTTTTCCACCTATCCTTATACAACAATTGGTGCCTCCGGCATGGATGTCGGTTTGCCGGACGGTCAAATGGGTAACAGTGAAGTTGGACATACCAACATCGGTGCGGGCCGTGTCGTCTATCAGGAACTGACCCGTATTACCAAGTCCATTCGTGACGGAGATTTCTTTGAAAACGAAGCGTTGACAGGCGCAGTGGACAATTGTCTGAAGATTGGTTCGGCGCTCCATCTAATAGGATTGATGTCCGACGGCGGCGTACACAGCCACAACACACATTTGTGGGGTCTTTTAGAACTGGCAAAACGCCGCGGCCTTGATCGCGTTTATATTCATTGCATCACAGATGGGCGCGACGTTCCTCCGCAGTCCGGCGCAGACTTTGTTTCCGAGTGTATCGCCAAGACAAAGGAAATTGGCGTTGGAACGGTTGCAACTGTGATGGGACGTTACTATGCTATGGATCGCGAACTCAAGTGGGATCGTGTCAGCCAGGCATACGCTGCCATGGTTTATGGCGAGGGCGTTCAAAACGCGGATCCTATCGATGCCATTCGTAAGAGTTATGCCGACGGCGTTACGGATGAATTCATTAAACCCGTTGTCTGCACCGATAAAAAAATCTCTGCAAACGACTCTGTTATTTTTTATAACTTCCGTCCGGACCGTGCCCGTGAAATTACCCGTGCCTTTGTGGACGAGGCGTTTGACGGCTTTACGCGTCGGGCTTTTTTCCCGCTGTACTATGTCTGCATGACGCAATATGATGCCACTATGCCAAATGTTCATATTGCTTTTAAACCTGAAACCATCGACATGCCGTTTGGTGAAGTTGTCGCAAAGTTGGGTATGAAGCAGCTCCGTATTGCTGAGTATACAAAATATGCGCATGTAACTTATTTCTTTAACGGTGGCGTTGAAACGGTCTTCGACGGCGAGGACCGTGTTCTGATCGATTCGCCAAATGTCCCGACGTATGATCTGCAGCCTGAAATGAGCGCTTATCTGGTAACGGATGAGGTCATCCGTCGTATGGATACCCGCGAATACGGCGCAATTATTTTAAATTTTGCCAACTGTGATATGGTGGGACATACCGGTGTGATGGAAGCTGCTGTCAAAGCTGTCGAGGCTGTCGATACCTGCGTCGGTCGCGTTGTCGATCACATGATAGAGTTGGGTGGTATCGCTGTCATTACGGCGGATCACGGCAACGCAGAACAGATGCTCGATGCCGACGGCGTTACGCCGTTTACTGCTCATACGACCAATCTGGTACCCTTCTGCATTTGTGGTGCAGGCGATATGGAATTGCGCAAACACGGCGGAAAACTCGCCGATATTGTTCCAACAATGTTTGATTTAATGAACATTGAAAAACCCGTACAGATGGATGGAGAGTCTATAATCGTGAAAAAGTAACAAGTGCGTTAAAATTTATGAATGGTACTTGTATTTTTTCAAAACTTCTATATAATAATTATGATGTGCTGAAATGTCAACCGTGTCTCCGGATCTGTGCGTGAGACACACCCATGCAAATAAGCAGTATTTGGAGGTACGCATCAATGTTCAGTAATTTGCCTGTACTCACGGCCAAGCTCATGGCGGCATCCACCACTGGTCAGGAAATGACCACGACAGATATGATTATACAGCTTCTTTCTTTTGTATTGATCATTTTTATTTTCTACTTTATCCTTATCCGTCCACAGCGTAAGCGTGATAAAGAGGATGAGGCTATGAGAAACAACCTGGAGGTCGGAGACGAAGTTACGACCAGAGGCGGCATTATCGGTAAGATCACCAATATTAAGGACGACCAGATTACCATTCAGACCGGTGCAGATTCTGTAAAAATCCGCGTAATGCGTTGGGCAATTGCAAAGAAGGAAGAAAAAATTTCCGACTAAACGCTATTCATAAAGAGGTCCCCCCGGGAATATATTCTATCGAATATGTTTCGGGGGGATTTTGCTTTGATCAGAGATTCTTCAAACGAAAAGTCAGGTATCATGGATATTTTGCCTGCGATGCTTATTTTCACGGCAATTGGTATGATTGTCACATTGCTGGCGGCATTCCTGCTCGCCGTCCTGATTTCGAGCGGCGCCATACCGGAGGGGGCAAGGAACATCACCGCGCTTTGCTGCGTGCCGGGCACTTTCGTTACGGGCCTGCTCACCGCAAGACGCGCAGGACGCCGTATCCTTCCCATGGGACTCATCTCGGGAGGCCTTTTTCTCGTTTTGCTGCTGCTCATCAGCGTCATCTTTTTGCCGGGGCTTGACGCCTGGAGCGGATTTCTCGGTGTACTTGCCGCCTGTTTGGGCGGAAGCGTGGCCGGTGCGCTTTGCGCGCTTGGCATGAAAAAACGCTGACCCTCATGAGTGAGGTGTCAGCGTATATCCATCAAATGAGAGCCGGCAGGACATATCTCTCCACCGTGCACCCACAAAATCAATCAAGGCCCAGCGTTAACTGCTGCTCCGGTTGATCGGCCGGCGCCAGTTTTGCGCCGGCTGCGGGCAACGTTCGCGAACGGTAGCGCTTTGGGTCAACAAGCGCAGTGTCGGCAAGGAGCCGCGCCGTCACAATGCGATGCCCCGGCTTCAGCGACATCACGGCAACGCCGATGGTGTCGCGTGTTGTTTTTGGCGTCAACATGGCAGTGTTCATGAGCAACATACGGTCCGCTGAAGAATAAAGCGCAATTTCCGTATCTTCTTTGATAAAAAACGCAACAACCAACGGCGATTTATTACTATATGCTGAGGTTAAACGACGGCGATTGGTCTTCGTTTCAAACGTACTGGCTGCGACGCGTGCAACTTTTCCGTTCTCAAATATATAAATTAAGCTGCCGCTATAATCACCCGGCAAGAACGCAAATATGGGGAGCTCTCCCTCTCCCATACTCAGTTTTGCAGGAATATACTCACCCAAAACGCTTGCCTTCACATCCTCAAATTCCGCAATCCTCGCTTTATAAGCCTGCGCCTGATTTGTCAGGAAGATGATTTCATCTGCATTCCGTGCTTCATAGGTCTGCGCAATGGAGTCCCCTTCCTTAAGTTTTTGTTCACTGCTCATACGCAGAGATTGCGGGGTAATTTTCTTGAAATATCCCTCACGTGAGAGAAAAAGATGGACGGGATAGTCGGGCTTTGCATTGTCTTCTTCGATGGGAGTCTGTTCACTTTCTTCTACAATAACTGTGCGGCGCGGTACGCCGTATTTTTTGGAAACTTCTCCAAGTTCGCGAATAATTACATTTCTCAATTTCGCTTTGCTGGCAACCAATCCCTCCAAAGAGGCAATTTCCTGCTCCAGCTCAGACGTTTCCTCTACCCTTTTTAAAATATATTGCCGGTTAATATTGCGCAGGCGGATCTCCGCAACAAATTCAGCCTGCACCTCGTCAATACCAAATCCAATCATTAAATTTGGTACGACTTCGCTTTCTTCCTCTGTTTCACGAATAATGGCAATCGCGCGGTCAATATCCAAAAGGATTTTCCCAAGGCCCTTCAGCAAATGCAGCCGGTCACGTTTGCGGCGCAGGTCAAAGTACACACGGCGACGGATGCACTCTGTTCGCCAAGCCGTCCACTCCTCCAAAATACGGCGGACACCAAGGACCATAGGGGTCCCCGCAATCAAAATGTTAAAATTGCAGCTGAAGCTGTCTTCCAGAGGCGTCATTTTGAAAAGCTTTTGCATTAATTTTTCAGGCTCCACGCCACGTTTTAAATCAATGGTCAGCTTCAAGCCACTGAGATCGGTTTCATCACGCATATCTGCAATCTCGCGGATTCGGCCAGCCTTAATCAGCTCCGCCGTCTTATCCATAATCGCCTCAACGGTGGTCGTATACGGGATTTCATAGATTTCGATTAAGTTACCCTCTTTTTCATATCTCCAACGAGCACGAACGCGGAAAGAGCCTCGTCCTGTCTCATAAATCCGTTCCAGCTGCGCACGGTTATAAATCAGCTCGCCTCCCGTTGGGAAATCCGGCGCGATCAGGGTTGTCATAATGTCATGATTCGGATTTCGAATCAGTTCAACTGTCGTGCGGCACACTTCCGCTAAATTAAAGCTGCACAGTGTGCTGGCCATTCCCGCCGCAATTCCCTGGTTTGCATTGACCAGAATATTCGGAAAGGCCGTGGGTAACAGCGCCGGCTCCGTCATTGTATTATCATAGTTTGGGACGAAGTCAACCGCCTCCTGGTCAATATCACGAAAAAGCTCAGCCGTAATCGGGTCAAGCTTCACCTCTGTATACCGGGGAGCGGCATATGCCATGTCTCTCGAATAGCACTTGCCAAAATTGCCTTTTGAATCAATCAGCGGATGCAGAAGCGCGCCATTACCGCGCGATAGACGGACAAGCGTGTCGTAGATCGCCTGGTCTCCGTGCGGGTTCAATTTCATGGTTTGTCCGACCACATTGGCAGACTTCGTCCGCTGACCACGCAGAAGATTCATCTTATACATGGTATATAAAAGTTTCCGATGGGATGGTTTAAATCCATCAATCTCCGGAATCGCACGCGAAACAATGACGCTCATCGCATACGGCATGAAATTCATCGTCAGTGTTTCTGTAATGCCCTGCTCGTCCACCATTGCCGGGACAAGCACTTCTTCTTTTTTTGATATCTTTTTCTTTTTTGGCGGCATTTCTTTCACCTGTCACTTATGAGATATCGGCGAGCTCCAAATATTGCGCGCCGTTTTCCGCGATATATTCTTTTCGTCCTGCCAGATTATCGCCTAAAAGCAGGTCAAAAACCTCTGCGGTGTGCGCCGCGTCCTCCGGCATGACACGAATCAGGCGCCGCGTGGCAGGACTCATAGTCGTCTGCCACATCATCTCAGGCTCATTTTCGCCCAACCCCTTTGAACGGTTCAGCGTATACTTTGTATCTCCCAATTTTTCAATAATCTCCTGCTTTTCACGCTCATTATAGGCGAAAAGCGAACCATCCTTCGTAATGATTTCAAACAGCGGACTTTCTGCAATGTAAACATACCCCTGCTCAATTAACGTCGGCGTCAGCCGATAAAGCATCGCAAGGATCAACGTTCG
>URVL01000034.1 GCA_900551265.1 uncultured Eubacteriales bacterium
TGAGATTGGTGGTCGTGTGGGACGATATCGCGGGAGGCCTTGGTCTGATCATGCAGTTCGACGCGAACGACGGAAGCGGGAGCCAAAGCGGATGCAATAAACTCTGCCGGATCCTCGCTATAACGAACGATGTCAATCTTTTCGCCACGCAGCTCCGAAACAATGGCGTTGACTCGCTCTCCGCGCGGACCAACACACGCGCCGACAGGGTCGATAGCTTCGTCCTGCGACCAGACGGCAAGTTTTGTACGGCTTCCTGCCTCACGGGAGATACTCATGATTTCCACAATTCCGTCACGGATCTCCGGCACGTTCAACTCAAAAAGGCGCTTGACAAGGCCTGGATGTGTGCGGGAAATGACAACTCGCGGACGATTCTTGTCGTTTTTAACTTCCACGACATAAACACGAATATGGTCGCCCTCCTTTAACACCTCGCCGCGCACCTGTTCACTCATGGGAAGCAGGATTTCGGATTTTTCCGCGCCGGAGCCAATTTCCAGAATCACATTGCCATTGCGGTTATCGACACGGCTGACAACTGCGGGAACAAGCTCGTGCTCGTTGGACGTAAAGCGCTGGAACACAAGCCCCTGTTCAGCTTCCCGGATACCTTGAATAATTACCTGTTTTGCTGTCTGCGCGGCAATGCGTCCGAAATTCATGGTGGGCACTTCTATATTGACGACATCGCCAATTTGAGGCGCACGTGCATAATCATGCGCATCCGCAAGCGTGATTTCCGTTTCCGGATCTTCAATGTCTTCTACAACGGTCTTCTGTACGTACATTTTAAGTTCCCGTTTTGCCAGATCCGGTTCGACAACGACATTTTCGGAGGCGCCGTCGTGGTCCCTTTTATATGCAGTCAATAAAGCCTGAGAAATTTTCTCAAGCATATAATCTTTGGGAATCCCTTTTTCTTTTTCCAGAAGTTCCAACGCATTAAAAATTTCCTTGCTCATATGACAGTGCCACCTTTTAAATCATTGTAGGTCTGAAATCGTTCCGGTATAAAGCAGCCGGACGGAGGAAATATCTGCCGGTTCAAAAAATTTTTTTCCACCGCATTCAATGGTAACGCGTCCGTTTTCATAGGCGCATAAAACACCGCTGTGCTGTTTTGCACCATCAATTGCACGATAAAGTTTGACCTCGACCGGATGTCCCATAAATTTTTCAAAATGTTCCGGAAGCGTAAGCGTACGTTCCAGGCCGGCGGAAGAAACATAAAACGTATAAGCTTGGGGAATGGGATCATATCGGTCAAGCAGAGGATCAAGCGCCCGGCTGACTTTTTCGCAGTCTTCGATACCAATTCCCTTTTCGGCATCAATGTAGACGGTAAGCTCGTAGAGGCTGCCTACCTTTTCAAAGGCAACATCCCATAATTCATAGCCCAATTCCCGGACGACCGGTTCCGCAAATTCCCGGATACGGCCTGCGATATTCTTGATGGGTTTCCCGGTAGCCAAAATTGCGAACCCCCTTAATCAACAATAAAGAGTGGGGACTCCCACTCTCACATTCTACCAAGTGCAGTATAACACCACTTTGTCATAAATGCAAGCTTTTTTTCACAAAATCCGGCAGTTTAGTTAGTATATCCAGCCAAAAAGTTATTATAGGTATGGATCGAAACAAAAGGAATGAAAAAATATATCAATTGTACCGGTTGTGAAAGGAAAACCATAGCGATAAAAAGGATAGAGGATGTTCCCTCATGTTCAATACAAAGGGTTAGAAAAAGACGCATATCCCCGGAGCAAAGTGCTTCGGGGCATATGCGTCTTTTTGTATTTTATTTGTCGAATGCGGGGTTATATGCATAAAAGTTTCTAGAATCCAGCTCATCCTGGACAATTCCCAAAGCTTCACCGAAACGCTGGAAATGTACGATTTCACGTTCCCTCAGGAATTTAATGGGATCACGTACGTCAGAATCGTCGATTAGGCGCAGAAGATTGTCATAAGTGGTGCGAGCCTTTTGTTCTGCTGCCATGTCTTCAAAGAGATCGGTGATGGGATCTCCTTTTGACTGAAACGACTTTGCTGTGAATGGTAGGCCTGCCGCCGCCTGCGGATAAATTCCGGTCGTATGGTCAACGTAGTAGGGCTCAAAATTGCTTTTTTTAATTTCGTCAATGGAAATATTGCGCGTTAGTTGGTAAACAATTGCGCTGATAATTTCCATATGTGCTAATTCTTCTGTACCGATATCCGTAAGCAGTCCGGCGACTTTTGGGTATGGCATTGCATAGCGTTGACTAAGATAGCGCTGAGACGCGCCAAGCTCGCCATCAGGCCCGCCTAACTGACTGATGATTGCCATGGCCAGTTTTGGATTCGGTGTCTTAATATTGACAGGGTACTCTAATTTCTTCTCATAAATCCACATTGTTTTTTGCCTCCCCGTCAAACATTTGCAGCCCGTTCCCAGGGGAACGGTCCGTCGGTCCATTTCCATCTGCTGCCGGTGTGCTGCATGGCAGTCAGGGGACCATAGGCTGCGGTATAAGCCGCCACAGCTTTGTCATGAATTTGCTGATATTTGCTGAAATACTCCAATGCATTTGCATCGGTAGGATGTGTGTCGAGAAAAAGGTTGGCCTCGACAAGAGCAAATTCTGCCATTTGTACCTCGCGGAGGAGATTCGACATTTCACTCATTGTTCGCCGGCCCCTTTCCTAAAAATGGTTTATCAAGCGCACGGAAGATGGTACCACGTTCAAGGGCCATTTTCGTATCGTAAATATCTTCCCACTTTTGCAGAGGGACGTAAGCCATGGCCAGCGGCAATGTGTTAAGACAAGCGGCCGTGCCCGCATTTTGAAGCAGGGTATTTAAATTTTCCATAATACAACTCCCTGTGACCCAGGTCTTCTTTTTGGTCACCGCTATCAGTATATGCGGAGTCCCCAAAATGCGACAAACGGGAGCCGGTACACGACCCCCATTGTTTTAATCCTTAACCTTTTGCAGCGTAGCTTACTGCCAATATAAGAAACCGGCAGTTATCAGAAATATACCCGGTGCAAGCAGAATTCGAAAAAAATAAATGCCACAGGTAAAGCCCAAATGGACCGACGACCTGTGGCAAGCATATTCACGTATCTTTTTAGCAGCAAGCATGTGGCAGAAAAACGGCGTTTTTATTTTGTTGAACCGTTCTGACCTTCAGGACCGTCGGGGGAGAACTTGTTTTCGAGGGACTTTTCCGCCAGATCATGATCCAGGATTGCATAGACGTCAAAAATCGGTTTATCCGGGCAAATTTCTGCCATGAAGGGAATCACGTCTTCCTGCGGTTTTTGTCTTTTGCTTTGCAAGTACGTTACCTCCTTATATGCGGCATAGCGTCGCTTCAGTAGCTTTTCCGGAATATGCGTATTCTATGCCATAGCTAGACAACGTTTATCTAAGATTTACAGGAAGCAGCGCGGTCAATTCGGCAAGACGTGCAGCAGAAAGTTCCGGCGTATTCTTTAAAGGAAAGGGAATCCCCAAGGCTTCATACTTTTCAAGGCACAGTTTGCGGAAAGGAAGAAGCTCTACTTTGACCGTATTCGGATACGCTGTAAGAAACGCGGTGAGGGACGCAATGTCTTCGGCCGTATCGTTGAGCCCGGGCACTACAACGCGCCGCACCCACATGGGTACGGCGGCGCCGCGTGTCAGGTCCAGAAAGCGCACGACCTGCGAAAAATCAATTCCGCAGTACCGCTGGTATGCGTCCGCCGTGCGGAATTTTACGTCCGCCAGCACGAGATCCGTATATGGCAGTACCTGCCGTATGGCGTCCGGCGTTCCAACACCGCTGGTATCCAGCGCAGTGTGAATTCCCTCTGCACGAAGCCGGGAAAAGAGTGCTGCTACAAAGTCCGGTTGTGCAAGTGGTTCACCGCCTGTGACGGTAACGCCCCCATTTTTGAGGTATGGCCGGTAACGCAATATTCTTTGCACCACGTCCTCCGGTTCATAAGGTGTTCCGCCGGAAAACAGCCAGGTGTCGGGATTGTGGCAGTAGACGCATCGCGCCGGACAGCCCTGCATAAAGACGACGAAGCGCAGGCCTGGTCCGTCTACTGCCCCCATTGACTGAAAAGAATGGATAAATCCTGCATTCGGCATCACGGCACCTGCTTTCGTTACATAACCTCATGGAATGTGCGCGAGATAACCTCGCGCTGCTGTTCCCGCGTCAATTTATGGAAGTTTACTGCGTAGCCGGAGACGCGAATGGTTAAGTTTGGGTATTTCTCGGGATTATGATATGCGTCAATCAGCGTTTCCCGATTCAGAACATTTACGTTCAAGTGATGCGCCATCTGGCCGAAGTATCCGTCCAGGATGGCAACAAGATTGGAAAGACGCTCCGATTCTGTTTTTCCGAGCGCTTGGGGGACAATGGAAAACGTATTGGAAATACCGTCCTTGCAATATTGATAGGAGAGTTTTGCCACGGAGTTCAAGGAGGCCAGCGCGCCATTTTTCTCTCTGCCGTGCATGGGAATGGCGCCCGGCGCAAACGGCTCGCCGGAATTTAGTCCATCCGGCGTGGAGCCCGGCTTTTTGCCATAGACAACAAACGACTGAATGGTCAGGATGGACAGCGTCGGTTCGGCGCCGCGGTAAAGTTTTTGTTTGGCGAGCTCCCGATAAAATGCCTCGACCTGTTCGCAGGCGATGCTGTCAACGCGGTCGTCGTCATTGCCGAAGGCCGGATATTCGCCAGTAACCTCATAATCCGTGATGAGGCCGGTTTCCTCGTCCCGAATACAGCGTACGCGTGCATACCGAATAGCGGAGAGGGAGTCCGCCAACACGCTCATACCAGCCACGCCAAACGCCATGAAACGATGTACTTGCGTATCGTGCAGGGCCATCTGCGTTTTTTCATAGGCGTATTTGTCATGCATGTAGTGAATCACATTCATGGTATTGGCATACATACGCGCCAGCCAGGGACGGTAAAAGTCCAGGAGCTCCAAGACCTTTTCATACTCCAGGTATTCTTCCCGGTAAGGCTCGTGAACAGGACCGACCTGCATGTTTTGCTTTTCGTCGCGTCCGCCGTTCAGCGCCATTAAAAGCAGCTTGGCAAGATTTGCACGTGCGCCAAAGAACTGCATCTGTTTGCCGATCTTCATTGCCGAAACGCAGCAGGCGATGGCATAGTCGTCGCCAAACTGCGGACGCATGAGGTCATCGTTTTCATATTGAATGGCGTCGGTATCGCAGGAGACTTTTGCACAAAAACGTTTGAAATTTTCCGGCAGGTTCTGTGACCAGAGAACGGTCAGGTTTGGTTCTGCGGACGGCTTTAAATTATAGAGCGTATGTAACATGCGGAACGTATTGCGTGTGACCAGCGTACGCCCGTCTTCCCCCATACCGCCAAGAGCCTCGGTAATCCACATGGGATCCCCGCCAAAGAGTTCGTTGTACTCCGGCGTGCGCAAATGCCGCGCCATGCGCAGTTTCATAACAAAATCATCCATGAGTTCCTGCGCCTGTGCCTCTGTCAGCCGTCCCGCCCGAAAGTCGCGCTCAAAATAGATGTCGAGGAATGTGGAAACACGGCCCAGGCTCATTGCCGCGCCATTCTGTTCCTTAATGGCGCCGAGATAACCGAAATAGAGCCACTGAATGGCTTCCTGTGCCGTATGGGCGGGTTTTGTAATATCAAAACCGTATAAAGCGGCCATGTCGCGCAGCTTACCAAGAAAGTTGATTTGCTGATAGAGTTCCTCCTGCTGGCGAATATGGTCGACGTCCATATCCTCGATCCCCAGCGCATCCTTGTCGCGCTGCTTTTCTTCTATCAGACGGTCGATGCCATAGAGCGCGACACGGCGGTAGTCGCCAATAATACGGCCGCGGCCATAGGCATCCGGAAGCCCGGTGATCAAACCGCAATGACGTGCGGTACGCATCTCCTTATTGTAGACGCGAAAGACGCCGTCGTTGTGCGTCGTGCGGTACAAAAATTCGTCTTCCACCTTTCGGGAAAGCTCATACCCATAAGCGCGGCAGGCGTCGCGCGTCATGCGCAGGCCGCCAAATGGATTCACGCCTCGTTTAAGTGGACGATCCGTCTGGAGGCCGACAATCAATTCATTTTCACGGTCGAGATAACCGGGCTTGTAGTTTAACAGCGAGGTGACGGTATTGGTATCGATGTCCAAAACGCCGCCGAATTCACGTTCAAGCGCAAGCAGGTTTTCAAATTTATGCAGCAGTTTCTTTGTACGTTCAGTCGGGGCGGAGAGGAAACTGCCGTCACCCTCGTACGGTGTGTAATTGCGCTGGATGAAATCGCGTACGTCAATGCTGTTCTGCCAGGTACCGGGTTGAAAATCCTCCCACTGCGTATAGTTCATCTAATTCCTCCTATCCGTACTGCCGCGAAATGATTTTCCGAAAATACGCCATGTCTGCCAGACAAAAAGGGCAGCATCCACAAAATCTGTGATGCTGCCCAGACGGTCGGCGTTTCCGGTGTTTCATTCCCCTGTGGTAGCTCCACATGTTCCCGTCAGTCATGAAACCCTTTTCATTATCCTGTAATCACTATATCATGCCGAACGCGTGGAAGTCAAGCGGCTTTCTCCGTCAGTTTTGACAATTTTCGATGGGGTTATCTGTGTTGTTTGTACGCAAAAAGGCCGCCCACGTGGACAGCCTTTTTATTGTCTGATTGTGGCAAAAAACAACAGCTTTTACTCGGCTGAGATGATGTAGTAATAAACCGGTTGGCCGCCATAGATGACCGCGACCTCTACATCCCGGCGTTCTTTTTCAAACAACTCACGTACTTCCTGCGCGGCAGATTCTTCGACGCCCTCTCCGTAAATGATCGTGACATAGCTGATATCCCGGTTGCGGCACATTTCTTTAGTCAGGCGCTTTAAGACATCAGACTGACGGCGTCCTGAGTCCAAAAGCTTGCCGTTTAACAGCGCCAATGCGTCTCCCTCACGGATTTTACGGTCGTCATACACGCTGTCGCGCGCTGCGTAGGTCACTTCGCCGGTATTGACGCAGGAGGCGGCGGCCTCCATGGCCATCAGATTTTCGTCCGGCGTTGTTTCCGGATCGAAAGAGAGCATGGCGGAGATACCTTCGGAAATCGTTTTTGTTTGGATCACGAGGATTTTTTTATCGGTAAGCGGAGCAACCTGCTGTGCCGCCATAATGATATTCTTGTTGTTAGGCAAAATATAGGTAACTTTTGTGTGAATCGATTCCACGGCGTGAAGCAGGTCGTCGGTTGAAGGATTCATGGTTTGCCCACCGTCGACGATCACGTCGACGCCCAAATCACGGAAAATATTGTGCAAGCCGTCGCCGGCCGCAACTGCGACGAAACCATAGGGCTTTTCTTCAACAGGTTCAGCTTCTAAAGACACGGAGGAGACCGGCACCTCCACTTTCGGCGCGGCAATAATCTTCTGGGTGTGCTGAATCTTCATGTTCTCAATCTTAATGCGGTCAAGAGAGCCCAATTCCAGCGCTTTTTCAATTGCCAGGCCAGGATTATTCGTGTGTACATGGACCTTGACGATTTCTTCGTCATCCACCACGACGACACAGTCTCCTATGGATTCAAGAAACTCCCGCAGTTCCGCAGGATTTCCCGCACCGGAGCGATCAATGATAAATTCTGTGCAGTATGTAAAATTGATATCCTCAGTCTCAAATGCATCAAAGGGATTCGCATCCGACGGTGTGTCCTCGACAACGGTGCGCGTGATCTTTTCTCCACGCATATAGGCAAGCATGGTATCTAAAATAATCACATAGCCTGCTCCGCCGGCATCTACGACACCCGCCTTTTTTAAGACCGGATTTTGCTGTGTGGTCTCGGCAAGCGCGCGCTTTGCCGCATCACTTGCTGAACTGAATGTCACACGCAAATTTCCCGTCGCCTTAGCCGCATCAATTGCAGCCTGCGCGGCTTTCATGGAAACTGTCAGGATCGTACCTTCCGCAGGGCGCATAACGGCTTTGTAAGCCGCATCTACACCCTCGCGAAGCGCCTTGGCAATCACGAGCGCGTCACCGCTCTCCAGGCCTTTGACACGCTTGGAAAAACCCCGAAACAACAGCGATGTAATGACGCCGGAATTGCCGCGCGCGCCGCGAAGCATACACATGGCGGCAGTCTCGGCCACTTCACCCAGCGTACCGCCTTCTTCTTTTTCCAACTCACGTGCGGCGGCATTGATGGTGGCGCTCATGTTAATTCCCGTGTCGCCGTCCGGCACGGGGAAAACATTTAAATCGTTCAACTCTTTTTTGCGCGCTTCAATTGCATATGCAGCCTGAATGACCATCTGACGGAAAGCAGAACCGTCAACATAATTTTCCAAAAATCTTCACCCTCTCGCCGTAATTCTTAGCCTGTTCAATCCGTCATGAGCGAATCGACGAATACGTCTACATTACCTACCTTGATGCCGGTCATTTCTTCGACATTATAGCGGACTTCGCTGATGATGGAGTCTCCGGCAGCGGCGATATTGACGCCGTGACGTACGACGATATGCAGCTCAATATTTACGACGCCGTTGTCCACCACGTCGATTTTAATGCCTTTCCGGCTTGAATCCCGCTTCAACAACTGCACAAACCCATCAAATTTACTTTTATTGGCCATCCCATGGACGCCATAGCAATGATTAGCAACAATATCTGTAATTACGTCGTTTGTAATATCAATGGTCCCGTATTCGTTTTCTATCAGCATGTTTTCACCTCCGCAACATATTTTTGATCCGTCTCAAAAAATGGTTCCCGTGTAATCCCGCTCCTCAGACAAAACGTTATAAATTCTTACGTTCCGGCGTTTTGCATAGGCGCAGGTATTATATGTACCGCCCGGACGCCCGTCAAACGCTGCAATCAGGAGCGACGAATGATCCACCATATATCGGTTCCGCTTTTCCATACAGCCGGAAACATACCGCGGCGACAGCACCGTTTTGACGTCGCATCTGCAGAGCACAAACTGATAAAGCCGGATGTCGTCGTCGCGCCAGCGTGCGGACTGCTCCGGACAGGGAATCGCAGCTTCAAGCGACAGGCCGGGATAGGCACGTTTGAAATCCAATACACACATGGCAGCCCAAAGATCCATCCCGCGGCTCATGCCGGTAATAAAATGCCGGTACCCATCCAACACGGCTTTTTGTACGGCATATTCAAGCTGTCTGCGAAAGGTATGGTTGGCAAAACTGTACCTGGTTGCCGCAAACGGCATTTTTTCCGGACGATGCCCGGTGAAGCAACAGGTTATAGAGCGATCCATAGCGCACCTGCTTTGCACACTATTCCTTACGTTCGCGCAGGAGATCGCGAATTTCGGTGAGCAAAAGTTCTTCCTTAGTCGGTTCCGGTTCAACAACAACCGTAACCTCCTGTGCAGTTTCCGCCTTTGCGCGGAGTGACCGGAGCTTGTTGATAAACCGAACGAAAAGAAAAATGACAAATGCGATAATTAAAAAATCCAGGATTGTACCGATTAAATTGCCCACTGCCAAAATGTTGGGCGTTTCCGGCTCTGGCCCATACAGATGCGGCAATTCGATGGTCCAGTTTGAAAAGTTAATACCTCCGATGAACATCCCAACGAACGGCATAATGATATCGTTTACGATACTGGTCGTAATCTTGCCGAATGCACCGCCGATAACGACGCCGACCGCCATATCAATTACATTGCCGCGCATGGCAAATTCCTTAAATTCTTTCAGAAAACGGGAGCCTTTCTTCTTTGCCATGATAACTGTCCTTCTCTTTTCTTCCATGTGCATTCTTTAAATAAAATTCCGGTAACATGACCGTTCAAACGCTTACTTAGAAATGAGTTCCATGCCGCCCAGATACTTACGCAGAACTTCCGGAATCACAATCGATCCGTCCGCGCGCTGATTCTGTTCAACAAGCGCCGGCAAGATACGGGAGGTTGCAAGACCGGAACCGTTTAACGTATGGACAAGTTCCGTTTTTCCGGTCGCCTCGCGGCGGAACCGAATGGATCCCCGGCGCGCCTGATAATCGCGCGCATTTGAAACAGAGGATACTTCTTTATATCCGTTCATAGACGGAATGTTAATCTCGATATCGTAAGTTCGCGCCATGGAGGCGGAGCAGTCTGCCGCGGCAAGCTTTACCGTACGGAAATGGAATCCGAGTCCGCGTACCAGAGCTTCCGCCTTGTCAACCAGCTCTTCAAATGCCTCATCGGACTTTTCCGGCAGCGTATATTGCACCATTTCAACCTTATTAAACTGATGTCCACGCACCATGCCGCGTTCATCCGCGCGGTAAGAACCCGCCTCACGGCGGAAACAGGGCGTATAGGAGATATATTTGCGCGGCAGGTCGGTTTCCGCCAGAATTTCATCGCGATGCAGGCTGACAAGAGCCGTCTCCGCAGTGGGTAACATAAAACGGCGGCGTTCATCTTCCGCGGTTTCCAGCCAGTAGACATCATCCTCAAACTTGGGGAATTGTCCGGCCGTCAATCCGCACTCATAGCCCAGCATATGCGGGACAAGCACGAGTTCATACCCATCGGCAATATGCGTATCGATAAAATAATTGAGCAGAGCCCACTCAAGGCGCGCGCCCATGCCGCGATAGATCCAAAATCCAGCGCCGGACAGCTTGGTGCCGCGCACGTAGTCTATCAGGCCGAGATCCGTGCAGAGATCCACATGATTTTTTGGCGCGAAGTCAAACTGATGAGGCTCTCCATAGTAACGCAGCGGCTCGTTATTTTCCTTACCACCGGGCTTCAGATCGGGATCCGGGAGATTCGGCAGAGAAAGCATCAGCGTCCGGTATTCGGCCTCCACGTCGCGCAGCTGTGCTTCGACCTGCTTGCCCTCATTGGAAAGCGCTTTCATCCGCACAAAAATCGGCGCAGTATCACCGCCCGCTTTTTTGATGGCCGGAATTTCCTTTGAGGTTTTGTTTTGCTCGGCCTTCAGCGCCTCACTGCGGCCAATCAACTCACGCCTCTGGACGTCGAGCTCCAGGATACGGTCGACTTGCGCATCCGCATCGTATTCTTTTGCTGCGAGACCGGCTTTTACGGCGTCTGCGTCGTCACGAATTTTTTTTATATCAATCATAGGGAGAACCTGCCTTTCTATTTTTCTGCTGCATGTTCCAGCAACGCGATCAGCGTATCTAGATCATCGTTATCGTAATATTCAATTTCAAGCTTGCCTTTTTTACGGCCCGGCTTTAGTGTAATACGCCGGCCAAGCGACTGGGATAGGCGCCGCCCGACTTCACCGGCGTAATCGACAACGACGCCGGTGGGAGTCTCCGCGCTCTTTTTTGGAGTTTGCTGGCGCTTTACGTACTGTTCCAGTTCCCGCACGCTGAGCTTATGTTGAATGGCATACTCTGCCGTCTCACGGCGAAGCTTTTCATCCGGGATGGAAAGCAGTGCACGCGCATGTCCCGCCGACAGTGTCCCCTGTTCCACCATTGCGTGCAAATCATCCGAAAGGGCAAGCAAGCGAAGCGCATTTGCAACGGCCGGACGGGAACGTCCAACCCGGCGAGCGACTTCTTCCTGCGTAAGGCCGAACGTGTCAATCAAAGTCTGGTAGCCGTTGGCCTCCTCGATGGGGTTTAAATCCTCGCGCTGGAGATTTTCAATCAGCGCAAGCTGCGCCGCGCGCAGATCGTCTGCGTCGAGAACAATTGCAGGAATTTCTGTCAATCCTGCCAGACGGCAGGCGCGCCAGCGCCGTTCCCCGGCGATGATCTGATAAACTCCGCCGTCACACCGGCGGACGACAACCGGCTGCAACAGCCCGTTGTCACGGATGGATGCGGCGAGTGCCTGTAACGCGTCCGGATCGAAATGCCGGCGCGGTTGTCCGGGATTTGGCTCAATATCAGAAATGCGCAGCATGGAGCCGGAGGACGACACCTCTTCAATCACAGGATCGTCGCCAAAGAGCGCGGAAAGTCCGCGGCCCAGTCCCTTTGCACTCACAGTTCCACCTCACAATCCCAAAAATCAGTTATTAATAATACACTGTGCAAGTTTTTCATAACATTTTGCGCCCTTTGAATTACGGTCGTAATACATGACGGGGACCCCGTGGCTGGGCGCTTCACTCAGTCGTACGTTGCGCGGAATGACAACAGGAAAAACCTGGCGCGGGAAGTGCTTTTTCACCTCATGCACGACCTGCTGGGAGAGATTTGTCCGGCTATCGAACATGGTAAGCAGGATTCCCTCAATAGACAACGGCGGGTTGAGGGACCGCTTTACACTGCGTATGGTCTGCATCAGTTGAGAAAGCCCCTCCAGCGCATAGTACTCGCACTGGATCGGAGCCAAAACGGTGTCAGCCGCACAGAGAGCGTTAAGCGTCAAAAGTCCTAAAGAAGGAGGGCAGTCTATCAATATGAAGTCATAGTCAAAGGAAACCGGAGTCAAGAGCTTTTTTAAGGCATGTTCGCGCGCCGGAAAATCAACCAGTTCAATTTCAGCCCCCGCTAACGCAATAGAGGAGGGAAGCAGGTCGCAGAATCTGGTTTTCAAAATCAGTCCTTGAGCGTCGGCCTCGCCGGTCAATCCGTTGTAAACGCTATGGGAAACCGATGACTTATCGATACCGAGGCCGGACGTGGCGTTGGCCTGCGGATCAAAATCGCAAAGCAAAACCCGGCGGCCTGCAAGTACCAGCGCAGCCGCCGTATTGACCGCGGTTGTGGTTTTGCCCACACCGCCTTTCTGATTTGCCACAGCAATAATTCTACCCATTTACCTCATCAAAACGGAAGCGCCATAACACACTTCGGACCATATCCGTTAACCGGATACGCTATACGTGGAAATATAACTTTATATCGTATAGTATACCACACTTTTCCGCTTTTGCAACTATCTTTCGAAATGGCTCTTTTATACGCGTATGCCCGGCAGACACCGGCTGCTCAACAGGAAGAGAGATATATGCGAAATATGGAGATTTTATACGGTTGACAAGATGCGGTTTATCAGATAAAATAATATATATCGAAATGGTAAACAATGAATGCCATAGATCGGTAATAGCTACAAAGGGGGAGAGCGTTTGCGTCTGACGAATGAGAGCGATTATGCGCTTCGAATCACAAATGAACTGGCGATACTCGGTACGGTAGTCAGCGCAAAGGAGTTGGCGGACCGGACCGGCGTAACGATTCGCTTTGCGCTAAAAATATTGCGCAAACTCAGTCTGGCAGGTATTGTGGATTCTAAGAAGGGAGCCCAGGGCGGTTATTTTTTAAAAAAGTCTCCTTCTGAAGTGAGTATTGGAGAAATTGTGGAAACGATCGAGGGTCCAATCCATGTGAGCAACTGTTCACGTGAGGACTATATCTGTCCGCGTTCTGTTGCAGAGGATGAATGCCGGTTCCACCGGTATTTCTGTGATTTGAACGACCGCATTCGAAAAGAGTTATATGCGGTGAAGCTTTCCTCTTTTTTTGCTGATGACGGAAAGTAGCGGCCGCCATGTTACGGGAAGAATAAAGCGCCCTTGTATGTTCAATATACAAGGGCGCTTTTTATGTAAGTTTTAGGAGAACTCTCGTTTACGCCAGACTTTTCCGTATTGTCTCTGCAGCTTCGTTTGCAATATGCTCTACTTGCTGGATATCACGCCCCTCGACCATAACGCGCACGAGCGGTTCTGTACCGGAAACGCGGATGACGATGCGGCCCTCCTGGCCGAGTTCATTTTTCGCATGTTCTGTTGCCGCACGGACACAGGGGTCTGAGTAGAACGCAATTTTCCCCTCCGGAGAAACGTTAACGTTCACCATGACCTGCGGAAATTTTTCCATTATGAGGGCGAGCTCGGAAAGCTTTTCCTTACGGCGTGCCATCATGGAAAGAAGCTGAATGGCGGTCAATTGTCCGTCTCCAGTTGTCGCAAAATCGCGGAAGATCAGATGACCGGATTGCTCTCCGCCGAAGCTGTAATCTTCCAAAAGCATTTCTTCCAATACATAGCGGTCCCCCACCTTGGTGGCGGAAAAACGCAGACCGTTTTCTTCACAGAAGCGCATGAAACCCATATTGGTCATAATGGTGCCGACCACGGTGTCGCGATTCAGCTTGCCCCGGTCTTTCATATCCTTTGCGCAGATGGCCATGATAATATCGCCGTCAATTTCACGTCCGGTATCATCAACGCAAAGGCAGCGATCGGCATCTCCGTCAAAGGCAATACCGGCGTCCAGACCATGTTCTACGACGTAGGCCTTCAACGCCTCAAGATGTAAAGATCCACAGCCCTTATTAATATTCGTGCCATCCGGTGTATCAAACAGGAACGTCGCGTCGGCGCCAAGCTCGGTGAAAAGCTTGTGTGCGGTGACGCTTGCAGAACCGTTTGCACAGTCTACCGCAATGCGCAATCCATCAAGTGAATTGGGAACTGTGGTTTTTAAATGGTTGACATAATCCAAAACGGCATTTTCCGCGTGGGACGCTTTCCCCAAATCCACTCCGACGGACGGCTTGCGTACTTCTACATCGTCAAGAACGATGGCCTCGATTTGCTCTTCAAGTGCGTCGGCGAGCTTATAGCCATCGCCGCCAAAGATTTTGATGCCGTTAAACTCTGCGGAGTTATGCGACGCTGAGATCATGACTCCGGCGTCCGCCTTATATTTGCCGACAAGATATGCCACGGCGGGCGTCGGTACGACGCCTGCAAAAATGACGTCTGCACCGACGGAACAGAGTCCGGCGGCAATGGCGCACTCCAGCATATCGGAGGACATGCGCGTATCTTTTCCAATGACAAAAAGCGGTCTGCGGCGCAGGCCGGAAAGCACCTCTGCCGCTGCGCTGCCTATTTGTATCGCAAGTTCGCAGGTGAGGGTTTCACCGGCAATCCCGCGTATTCCATCGGTACCAAATAGTCTCCCCATTATCGGACCTCCTTTTTTACGATGGTTCCGGGCGATTTCCAAATATGGTCTTCCGGCACATAGCCCCGCACGCAGGACGTAGGGTAAATATTGCTGCGGCGGCCGATCACTGTGCCGGGATTTAAAACGCTGTTGCATCCTACCTCAACGTAATCGCCAAGCATCGCGCCAAATTTTTTCAGTCCGGTTTCAATCGCGCCAAAACTCCCTTTTACAGATACCAGCGTTTTGTCGCTTTTCACGTTGGAAGTAACCGAACCGGCACCCATGTGCGCACGGTAACCAAGAATAGAATCACCGACATAGTTAAAGTGCGGGACTTGGACACAATCAAATAATATGACGTTCTTAAGTTCCGTAGAATTTCCAACAACAGCTTTTTCGCCGACAATGGCGTTGCCCCGAATAAAAGCGCAGTGACGTATCTCAGCCTCAGGCCCGATGATACAGGGACTTCCAATATAAGCGGAAGGAAACACCTTCGCTGAATTGGCGATCCAAACCCCCGGCTGCGGGCTGTGATAGGCATGAGGATCGAGCGTGGGTCCGATTTTAAAAATAAATTCCCCAATATGGGCAAGTGCCTGCCATGGATACAGGAAGCCGGAGAGCAGCTCTCCCGCCGCCGAATGCTCTAAGGCAAACAGACTGACTGTTTCAAGACATTCCATAATGACCTCCTGCGGAGCGTTTCCCGCTGGCAAACGCATTACTTGACGGTACCGTCCGGATTAAAAAGCGGAAGCTTTTCCAGATAGATAATATCGTTGCGGTTTACAGCATCACCCTCTGCAAGGACTGCCATACGTCCCGCAACAATGGCTTCTGCCTGCTCGACCAGTTTTTCAACTGCATAAACCGACTCACCCGTACTGATGACGTCATCGACAATCAACACGCGCTTTCCCTTTAAATATTCCGATTCGTCCTGCGCAAGATACAGGGTCTGCTCATGGTCTGTGGTGATGGAACGTACCTTTGTTGCCACAACATTCTTCATATAAAGTTTGGGATATTTACGCGCGACTACATAGTTGTATTTCCCGGACTGCCGTGCCATTTCATAGGCAAGCGGGATACCCTTGGCCTCTGCCGTTACAATGACGTCAAATTCCGGCGCACGCTGCAAAAGCTGCTCCGCCGTTTTCATCGTGATTTCCACATCACCAAACATGACAAATGCGCCGATATAAAGCTCATCGGTCACCCGGCAAAGCGGCAGTTCCCTCGAAAGCCCGGCAATGGTGATTGAATAGGTGTTGTTCATAAAAATCTTCCCCTTCATATAGGCCGGGGAACCCGGCGTAAAATAAAACAAAAATGGGACGGGAAGACCGGTTGACTGCGACGAGAGGAGATGGACCGGTCGATGGGTATTTTGCCGCACACAAAAAAGCTCATCCTGTCCTGACTGCAGATGGCACACAAAGAGGATGAGTATCGGATACGCCAAAAAACCTTTCTTCACAATTTTTACGCTTTCAGTATAACACAACATGCCAAAAACCGCAAGGCTTACCTGAAAAAGAAATGACAATACGGTTACAAATCGTTACAGTGTAAGAAAATGGTGAAAAAGCTCTTGTGAAAATATAAAAAATACAGTAAAATTTAAATAGATTATGTTGACTGGTTTATATCACGCAACTGATTGCGGAGATGTATAGGAAACCCTGGTTCCGGAGGTGTTGACTGTGATGAAAATCCTGAAGGGAAGTTTGGCAATAGCTGCCGTTTTGTTTTCCGGACTTCTTTTTGAGCTGTTTGGCGGAATCAGCTACGGCGCCCAGGGAACCAATGGTGTTCTGAATTTGATGAGCATGATTATGTCTACCATTTATTTTCTCCTGCTTTTACTTTTCTCCGTCTGGTTGGGTTATAAAAAATGGACGCCCTGCTTTGTCGCTTTTGGATTGGTATTTGCCGTAGTTGGTGTGATGGGCGTAATGGGATATTTGGGATATGGGTTCCTGTTAGGCGGACTCTCGTCTGTCTATTTTCTGTGCATTACACCTTTTTCTGCCATCATTGAGACGATTGCAAGGTCATGGCATATGTATTATGCCATAGACCGCATTATGTTGATTGTGCCGCTGGTGGTGTATTTTCTAGCGATGGTTTCTTATATTGCAGGAACTGTTCTCCGCGCGCACAAACGTGCGCTGTATTATTCATTGATGCGTCTTGACAGCCGGTATGAATATCGTATACCGCTGGAAGACGCCATACAGGAAGAACATTCAGCATAAGTGTGAAAAGGTATAAAAAAGACTGCAAACGTAAGTTTGCAGTCTTTTTTACTCCGTAAAAGGAAAGGGACATTAAAACAAGAGGATTTTTGCAATACCAAAATAAATCAGCAGGGATATCGCATCTACAATGGTGGTAATAAAGGGACTTGCCATAACGGCAGGATCAAAGCCCAGTTTTTTTGCAACCATAGGCAATACGCAGCCAATCAGCTTGGCGACCAGTACAGTCAGCGCCATCGTAATGCACACAACCGCGGCCACAAAAAGCGTTACGTCAGCATTTCCCATCAGAAGCCGGTCTACCAGCAAAATTTTCAGG